>DAOVJU010000059.1 GCA_030632095.1 Chlorobiota bacterium | reverse complement strand
CATTTGAAACCGGAACATATTTCCGATACTATAATTTTAGTAGGAGATCAGGACAGAGTCAGTGTTATTTCCAATTTTTTTAATATAATAGAACACAAAATCCAAAATCGCGAATTTGTAACTCATACCGGTATTTATAAAGGAAAAAGAATAACAGCTACTTCTACCGGTATTGGAACTGATAATATTGATATTGTTGTTAACGAACTTGATGCTATTTCAAATATTGATCTAAAGACCAGAACATTAAAAGAAGAAAAAAAGATACTGAATCTAATTAGGATTGGAACTTCAGGTGCTTTACAAAGTGACATAGCTATTGATACTTTTTTAGTTTCAGAAATGTCAATTGGTTTTGATGGCTTATTGAACTTTTATGCTAAAAGAGACAAAATATCGCAACTTGATTTTGAAGAAGCATTTAAAAAGCATACAGGTTGGAATAAACATTTGCCATCACCATATGTAGTTGAATCTTCTGCAGACTTAGTTAATACTATTGGAAAAGATTTAAGAAAAGGTGTAACAATATCAGCGCCTGGTTTTTATGGGCCACAAGGGAGAATATTACGAATTCCACTAGCCGATCCTGAATTAAACAAGAAAATTGAAAGCTTTGAATACAAGGGCAAGAAAATTACTAACTTTGAAATGGAAAGTTCTGCTATTTTTGGCCTTGCAAAACATCTAGGTCATAATGCACTTACAATATGTAACATAATAGCAAACAGGGTAACTAAAGAATATAGCGCTGATTATAAAAAATCAATTGAAAAATTAGTTAAATTAACACTTGACAGGATAGCTGATTTATAAGCTACTTAGTTTCTGAACGAAAATGCTGTAAGCTACATTAATATGTATATTAGATTATGTTTTCCTTTTTGAATAATTAATTGTTAAATGGCTAAATTGTTGTCATAATCTGTTTATTCATAACGTAATAGCAATTTAACAACTTAGCGAAGCGATCTCTTGAACGAAGTGAAAAATATAACAATTTAGCAATCCGTCAACTGACGGACATTCATTAGCCGAATTCTCATGTTTTTAAAGTATAATGCAAGATATAGGAATTTCGTTCAAACACTACTTATATGAATGAGAAGGAATTAAATTCGATAATTAAATTGCTGGATGATCCGGACGAAAATATTTATGAAACTATATGTGCAAAATTAATTGACCAGGGTTCTAATGTTATTTCCAGGTTGGAAATTGCATGGGAAAAATCAACTGATACTATATTACAGAGTCGGATTGAAGGAATTATTCAAACTATACAGTTCAATGAGATAAAAACAGAATTACACTGCTGGAGAGAAGAAAATCAGGATAATTTATTATACGGGGCCTTTCTGATTGCAAAATTTCAATATCCTGAATTAAAATATGAAGATATACTTCAAAAGATAGAATCCATTAAGAAAGAAGTATGGATTGAATTAAGCAATAATTTAACTGCCCTGGAAAAAGTAAAGGTAATAAACCATATTTTGTTTAAAGTATTAGGTTTTAAGCGTAATGTTTCTAATCCACACTCCCCGCAAAATGCATTTATAAACGATATTATTAATACAAGAAAAGGGAATCAATTTTCATTATCAGTGCTTTATATTATTATCTCACAGGAATTAAACTTACCAATTTATGGAGTTGATTTACCTGCCAGTTTTATTTTAGCGTATAAAGATGAATTAAGTCTTATACAAAAATTTGAAATTGAAACCGGCGAAGATATTCTGTTTTATATAAATCCTTATAATAAAGGAGCTGTTTTCGGGAAAAAAGAAATTAATTACTTTCTAAAACAACATAAGATCGATCCTCAGAAATCGTATTATTCAGTTTGCAGTAATTCAAAAACTTTAGAAAGGCTTACTGAGTCATTAATTGAATCATATGAAAAATTAGGATATACGGATAAAATAAAAAGTTTGAATGAATTGCTTCAAATAATAACCGGAAATTAAGAGAAAATTTCAAAAAGTGTTTTAGCAATTATTTTAATATCTTTTCTAAAACTGACATTCTCAATATATTCAAGGTTTAAAGCCAGTTTATGAGGCATTATTTCCTCGATATATGTTTTTTCCGGATCATCTGATTTTGCCAGAATTTCATTTTCATTTTTATATAATATGGAGGCGTAATCCGTAATACCCGGTTTTACGGTTAATACTTTTATTTGATTTTCATTATATAAATCAACGTATTTTCTTACTTCCGGGCGTGGGCCGACTAAACTCATTGAGCCAATTAATACATTTATGAATTGAGGAAGTTCATCAAGTTTGTATTTTCGTAAAATTCTTCCAATCCTTGTAATACGTTCATCCTTTTTACCAACAGTCAGTAATCCTTTTTTATCTGATCCGGGGTACATGGTCCTGAACTTAATCAGATAAAAATCCTTATTATGTTTACCTACACGTTTTTGTAGAAAAAAGACCTTGCCAAAATCATCAATAACGATAATCAAGCTAATCATTAATAAAAAAGGGGAAAGTATAAGCAAGGCAAAAAGTGAAAATACAAAATCAAATAATCTTTTCATTGATATTTAATTTTAATGTATTAGAATTTTAAAATTATTCTTTAATATATAATGAGTTATACTATTTTAAATAATCCTTTTAGCATAAAAGGCTGAGGCTAAGGCTGAGACTAAGACTGAGAATTATTTAACTTTATGTTTTATTTTCTATTGTTTTTATTAATGAATCTAACTCGCTTATCACTTCTTTATAGCCTTGAATTAAAATTGTTTCTTCTTCCTTATTTTATTGTATTATCATTTAACTTATGGCTTTCCTTAGCCTTAGCTTTAGCCTTTTCTAATTAATTTACTCACTTCCACATTCCATCCCACTTTTCGTTCGTGAAGATATACGTTACAAAGCTATATTCCAGACAATACACTTTCAACAGATTCAATTAGCGAATTCAAAACACGATCAATCTGGTTTTCAGTTAAGTAATAAAAAACAGGCAATGTTATTTCCGATGCATAATTTTTATATGCATTAGGATAATTGTTTATATCATAACCCAGTTTTTTATAAAAAGAAAACATAGGAACTGGCATAAAATGCACGTTTACAGCAACACCTTTGTCAAAAATCAACTTCATAATCCTATCCCTGGTTTGTTCATCAATTCCCTTTATCCGTAATGGATATATATGATAAGAAGATCGTTTTTCATTAGTTTCATAAACAGGTATTATCGCCCATTCCTTTTTTTTCAATATTTTAGTATACATGTCAAATGTTTCCTTAAACTTTTTCAGGTCATCGTCTTCATAACGCTCCATTTCAACCAATCCCATGGAAGCTGAAATATCCGTCATATTCGACTTATATCCGGCATCAATAATATCATACTTCCATTGCCCATCGCTATTTTTCTGAAATGCATCTTTTGTTTGACCATGTAGCGAAAGAATATTTAATTGGTTATATAACTCGTTATTATCAAATACTTCCTTAAAATTTAAGGCAATTGCACCTCCTTCACCTGTTGTAAGATTTTTAACAGCATGAAATGAGAAAACTGATATATCTGTAAGGCTTCCTGTTTTCTTTCCTTTGTATTCTGCCCCCAATGAATGTGCTGAATCTGATAGAACAAGTATTCTCCCTAACTTTTTTTGCACTTCGTTTGATGGCGTAAATAATTCACGATATTTATCTTCATTAACCAGTTTATTAATTTCATCATAATCGCAAGGATAACCACTAAAATCTACAGGGATAATAACTCTTGTTTTTGATGTAATAGCTTTTTTAATCTCCTCCAGTGAAATATTAAAATCTACTTCATTAACATCAACAAATACCAGTTTTGCCCCGGAATGTATAACAACATTTGCAGTTGCGCTATATGTATACGCGGGAACAATAACCTCGTCACCCGGGCCAATCCCAAACCATCGTAACATTAATTTTAAACCGGATGTTGCAGAATTAACACATAAAGTTCTTTCACACCCGCAATATTCAGTAATTCTGTTTTCAAATTTCTTCGTTTTTGGGCCTGTAGTTATCCATCCGGAATTTAAAGTATCAACAACTTCATGAATAATTTTACTATCTATCCGTGGTGGTGAAAAAGGAATTTTTAACCGGATATTCTCAAAAGGAACAAAAGTTACTAAACCGTAAAAAAATCCAAAAAATGTAACACCGGCAATTGTATTAAGCATTGATTCAAACAGAAAATTCAGAAATATAATAAATATGAATGAGAACCATAAGAAATTCTTTTCTTCAATGGATTTATAAAAAGGAATCACTAATAAGAACAATAATAAGAATAGTCCAATTATCCCCTGGCCAATAAGTGTTTCTAAGAATTGTTGGTGGGCATTATACTCTCGTTCAACTCCTAATTTAAAATCAGTTAACTCATACTTCTCATATAATTTTTCTTTTATATCACCCGCGCCAACACCAAATACAAAATTATCTTCAATTACTAAAATAGAAGAATACCAAACATTTAATCTCAGATTATCGCTTGTTTTATTATCATCAGAATCACTTAATTGATTTATGAATATTCCAATCCTGGAATTTGTATTTATTATGTAATATCCTGATATTGAAATGACAACAAACAAAGCACCAGTTATAACCAATGCATATCTTTTTAAATATTTTGAAATAATATATATTAATGATAAGCATATCACTAATAATCCGATTATAATACCAGCTTTTGATGATAATAAGTACAATGTAATTGCAAAAAGTATAAAAGAAATTGTAAACAAGTATAGCCAAAGTTTCTTTTGAATATAAATTTTATTTGTAATAAAATAACTAATAATTGCAATTGCGAATATTATAAACATTGAAAAATATGTAGGGTGATGAAATAACGATAATTCTTCATAAAAAAACCTGTTATCCCATATCTTTACAACAGGATTAAATTCAAATATTGAATCCGTAAAACTTATCGAACCCCAAAAAGCATTTATAAAACAGATTATCGTAGCCATAAGAGTACCCAGAACAAACGTCAGAAGAATTTCATTAGATCTGGCTTTATAAATTTTATTGGAACCAGCAAAAACTAAGGGAGCAAAAAACAAAGATAGTTTGACTTGAATATCAAAAACAGCAATATCAACGTTTTTTGAATATAATAAGCCAAGTATATGAAATAAATAAAATGAAATTGCAGCATAAAATAATAAACTATTCTTTACATTCTTAAACTTCGAAATGAATTTCCCTTCTAATAACCAGGTTAAAAACCATAATCCGATTACATAAGGGAGTAATTTTTTATTTAATGGCATTGTAAAGGCAAAAATTAATGCCATGAAATAATTTACATTTTCTATTATATATCGATAATTAAGGTCTTTTTTGCTTATTATTCTTATCATAATTATATAATGTCTAATAAGTAATCATGCAATTATCAGTTTTGTCACACTAATTATCAGGAAATTACAAAAGCATCTCGTTTCCAAAGTACCCACCTGCCGAAATATTCTTTACGGCGGGCAGGTATAGATTCTATATAATTAGCTGTTTTCTAATATCTTTTTACAAATAAACTCAGAAGCTTTAGCATTTCCAAATATTGAAGGAAACACTAATGCAGATGAATTTATAAAGTGTTGAAAACCTTCTTTTATTTTTGTTTCATTGGTATCTGTTATTATTGCCATTCCACTTTCAACTAACTCCACCCACTCAGTTTCAGGCCTGAGAATTATACAAGGTTTTTCAAAAAAATAAGCCTCTTTTTGTACTCCACCCGAATCAGTAAAAACCATTAATGAATATTTCTCAAGCATAATCATATCAAAAAAGGATACAGGTTCTATGATTTTAATTAAACTGTTTTTTGAAATTTTATTGTTTAAATCAGGTGAAATATTCAAGTTTAGTAATTTAAATGTTCGTGGGTGCAATGGAATGACAAACTGTACATTAAAACTTGTTGAAATCTCTTGAATAGAATTAAAGATTGAATGAAGTTTTTCAGGATTATCCGTATTGTGATCCCGATGAACTGTAAGAAGTATAAAGTTATTTCTTTCCAATTTAAGTTTTGTCAATATCTTACTATTTTGTTCTGCAACTTTTGAGAAATATACTGTATTGTCATACATAACATCTCCACTATGAAATACACCAGGATTATTAAATGAATATGGACCCTTTGATTCTACTTTAAATCCTTCATTTTTCAAATTATGGATTCCTGTTTTAGTTGGAGAGAAAAGTAATGTTGAAACATGGTCACACATTATCCGGTTTATTTCTTCAGGCATATTTTTATTGAAAGAACGTAAGCCAGCTTCTATATGCACAATTGGTATTTTTATTTTAGAAGCTGCAATAGATACTGCTAATGTTGAATTGGTATCACCATAGGCAAAAACATAGTCAGGCCTTTCTTTTAAAATAATTTCCTCCAGTCCACTTATCATTGAAGCTGTTTGCTTTCCATGAGACCCACTTCCTATTCCAAGATTGTACTTTGGTTTTGATACCTGAAGCTCATTGATAAAAATCTGAGACATATTATCATCGTAATGCTGGCCTGTGTGTAAAACAACATCTTCCATTTCATTCTGAAAATGATTTTTAATAGCACGACTAATAGCCGCTGCTTTAATAATTTGTGGCCTTGCGCCAATAATATTTAGAATCTTTATCATTTAATTTTACTATTTACAAAATTCCAAAATTCATTTGCTATAATTTCACGATCGAAATGTGTTTTAACATAATTATAAGCATTTTCAGATAACTTTTCATACAATTTTGCATTGTTATACAATTCCAGAACTTTATTGGACAAATCTTTCTCATTTTCCGGTTCAAAAGCTAATCCACATTTTCCTTCCTTAATAAAAAGATCGTATGCTTCACCTTCTATTCCCAGCAAAATGGGCTTTTTCATTGCAAGACTTTCAAAAGTCTTAGAAGGGATTGCACCTTTAAATAAATCTAATTTTTTTAATGGAATTATAGAAGCGTTACATGAGTTAATAACAGAAGGCATTAATTCTCTGTCGACAACATCAAAAAAATATACATTTTTATTTTGCATCTGACTATTTAATGCTATAAGTTCTTGTTTTTCTGGTCCATTCCCAACAATAACAAATTTTATTTCTGTTATATTCTTTAAAAGGCCAGCAGTTTTCACTATTACTTCAAGACCTTGTGCAAAACCTATTATACCGGTATAAGAAATAATGAAATCGTTTTTTGCGAATCCGTTTAAATCTCTCCAGTCAAATTTTATATTTTTCGATTGAAAATAATTAAAATTTATTCCATTCTTTAACCAATAAATATCTTTTTCCGGAAATCTTTGTTTAATGTTATTTACAATCCCCATGGTTTGACCGCTTATAAACCATGATTTTTTATATATTCTTCTTTCAAGTGCATAAGATTGTTTTAACAAGAATTTATTTTTAACTAATCCCAACTTCTCGGCACTTTCCGGCCATAAATCTGATACATTAAATATTAATTTTGATCTCTTCCATTTTGCTAAAAACTTAGCAGAAATTCCCAAGAATAAGGGGGGAGATTCAGAAATGATAATATCAAAATTACCCAATTTAACCAATCCGATTATACCAGATGAAATAACAAAAGAAAAATAATTTAATAGCCTGAAAAATATTGATTTTCTATTCTTAACATATATATATGCTCGATGAACTATTATATTATCAATTATTTCTTTAACATAAAGCTTCCCACTATAACCATCATGAATTTTCATTTTAGGATAATTTGGCATAGCTGTTAATATTTCAACATCATTGCCTTTAGCTGATAATCTGTAAGCCAAATCAGAAAGTCTGTTTTGTGGAGCGCCTGTTTCCGGAGGATAATATTGGGTTAAAATTAGAATCTTCATTTATATATTAATTCTGGTTATTCAAACCACTCAAATTTCTGTATACTTCAATTAGTTTTTTTTCTTCTATTTCCCAATTGAATCTATCAAGCACAGCTCTGCGGCCATTTTCTCCCATTTTTTTTGCGATTTCAGGATTTTTCATCAAATAATCGATTGCATATGCTATTTCATTGGTTTTCATTGGATCAACACATATTCCACAATTGTTGTCTTCAACAATCTCTTTCCATAATGGAAAGTTTGATGCTATTACAGGAATACTTGCTGACATATATTCGAATAGTTTTACAGGTAAACTATCAATGAAACTTTTTGTTGGATATAATGTTACCATACCAATTTTTGAATTCATTAAAATCTCTTTAATTTTTTCCCTGTTCACAAATCCATAATCTTTTACTCTGATCCAATTTTTATGTTTCATCAGTTCATCACGCAGTTCTTCCGGTGAGTATGTTCCCGCTAAGTTTAATACATACTTATCCAGAATGTCCAGTATTTCAACAATTCCTCTTATTTTAAAAATCCCTCCAATATAACAAAGTTCATTCTTCTTATTTTCCCAAACTACTCTTGTTGCTAATTCCTGAGCTTTTGGGAAATTATTAATATCAACAACATGTGAAACAATTTTTGAAAATCTATTTCTTATTACCGGAGTAGCTGTGATACAAAAATCAATTTTTCTAACTATTTTATTTTCGTATTTTTCTACAATTCTGGAAATAAACCTGGCAATATAACTGTTTATCCAATGTTTACTTAATATTTGCCTGGGTAAATCTTCATGTGAATCGTAAATTACTTTTTTTCCTTTTTGTTTAAGTTTATTTCCAAAATATAAGAGTTCAGCATCATGAAAATGGTAAATGTCTGCATCAACATTTAATGCTGTCAAATAAATTTTCCTGGTAAAAAGTAAAATCCTCTTTAATCTTGAATTATAATTATTATCAACACCAATTATGTTGACCTTGTTTATTATAGCTGACTTTGTATCAGGTGCTACCAAATATACTTCAAATCCGGCATTAGCCAGCGAAATACATTCTTTAAGATATATTCTATCATCAAAAACTTTATGAACAGATGTAAAATGGCAAATTTTTATTTTTTTTTCCATTTTTGATGTAACAATTTAATAATAAGTTTCTTGTTGTAAAGTTATTCGCTTTCTAGCTCAATAATAGCATTGTTATAATCTATAAATTGAAAATTACTCTGAATAAACCAATCAATAATCCATTCGTACCAGTTTTTCCAGGTATGATAACAATCAGTAAAATAACGATCATGAAACAATATTGTTATATATTTCAAATTTAACTTTTCAATTTGTTCAACTTTATTTTTAGTTGTGTCTTTGATTTTATCAAACTTTTTTGATTGCCAAGCCTTTGTATTTTGAATTTCATAGCCGTCCATTATATGAAGTGGAAATTCCCACATATTTCCTATCTTATAAGGGTCAGAAAGCATATATTCTGAAGAATCATATTTATAACCGGCTTGTTGAAGAAAACTTATTGTCTGATCATTTTTTCTTAAATAGTGTATTCTGTTTCCAAAAGAATTTAGTCCTGTAATTCTTTTAAATATGTCAAATTCATTTTTAATTCCAGCTAATTTGTGATATTCAATTCCATGTACACCTATATTAAATTCAGACATAATTATTCTATTAGCCCAGAATGCAGCTTTTTTCAAATTATATACAAGTCCTAAACCATTGTTCACACCAATAAAAAAAGTGCTTTTTACGCCATTAACTTTATCAAATTCCATTATTTCATCAATGTATTGCCATTTGTTTGAAAATAATTCATTAATTCTTTGATAAAACTCTTTGAACGAAATTGTTTGTATAGCTAATTCAATGAAATTTCGAACTAGACGCTTTGGTATAATCAGATCATTAAAATGGTCACTTACAGCAATATGGTCAATATCGTGTGATACAATTACTTTCACTAGAAAATATCTCTTTTAAAAAACTTTAACAATATTTCAATATGTAGTTTTGCCTTATTAATTTTAAAATATGGTGTTAATTTCCCACCAAAACCAATAAAGAAGTTCTCAACTTCAGGTATCATTGAACCTTCAAAATCAAAGTAATTTAGTTTTAATAGTTTTGCATATTTAATTGCTTCCCATATTATCATGCTACCTGCTGCATTGTGCTTAGAGTCCTTATTATAGCCACCGAAAAGGTAATAAGCAGTATGGTTATCGTATAGACAAAAAGCCATCGAAATTGGTTTATTGTTAAAATATGCTACAAATGCATAACTATTTGAGTTATCAGAGAAGTAAAACAATATTTTTTTCAAATATTCATGATACGTTTTTGATCCTTTTCGTTTTAAAGTATTCAGAACAAATTCTTCAACAATATGATAATTGTCCTCTTTTTTTATTATTATCCTGTCTTTTTCTCCTTTACGGATCATGTTACGTTTATCATTATCAAGATCTTCCCATAATTCATCATAAGATTTACTTAGATTTAATATATAAGTATAATTCGGTACAACTTTATAGTTTTTCCTTATAAAAGGTATTGTGTCAATTTGTTTATGATGAAAAGATAATGAAAGTATATGGTAGTTTAACCGGGTAAAAAAAGATGCAATTACTTTTAATATTGTTTTATTCTCCTTTGTTTTACCTGCCAATTTCTTTGCCCGTAAACTTATAAAGGGGCCAATATATGGTGTAAATGGAATATTTCGAACGTATGTAAAAAAAAGAATTTTTTGAATATAATAATGAAAAGCTCCTATTAAGTTGTTTCCTTTTTCAAAGATTCCAAACACTTTAACATTCTTGAATAATTTCAACCATTCCAGTGATGTAAAAATCGTTCCTGTTTCATTATTAATTTGAGAATATGATAAATATTCATCCTTTTTAAGTTCTCTTATTGATATTTTTGAAGCCATTTAACTTGTTTCAATATAACATATTCTATTTTATTCAAATATCAAAGCTGGGATCAAATATATGTTTAAAACACAATAAGCTTATAATTATCATTTATTTTACGTTGATTTTTTTTAATTTAATGTATAATCCTGGGTGAGATATTTTACTAGTAATCCAAGATTAATGATAGTCCCCAGATAATTGCTTG
>DAOVJU010000113.1 GCA_030632095.1 Chlorobiota bacterium | reverse complement strand
GGAGAAAACACATGAAAAAAACGAGTTTAATTTGGCTGGTTGCCGTTGTAATATTATTTAATATAAACTGCAATAAGGAAAAAAACGATAATAACAACGAAGATAAAATAATTGGTACCGGTGAAGTAATATCTAAAGATATAGTTGTTTCACCTTTTCACAATATTATTCTTGAAGGTGTTGCAAACATTTATGTTACTATTGCAGATACCCAGATTGTTATTTATAAAGCTCAACAGGAAATTCTTGATATAATGACTTATTCGGTTGTAAATGAAACATTTAAGCTTGGAATGAATAATGATAATAAGGAAATAGAAACGGATAAGGAAATATCAGCAGAAATAACAATTCCTGGTATTGAAAGCATAACATTAACAGGTGTTGGAAATTTTGAATTGAATGGGGAAAAGCAAAGTATATTGGATATTGATTTAACTGGTGCTGGAAATGTATATGCATATAACATGGAGGTTGATACTTGTTATATAAATTTATCGGGTGTTGGAGACTGTGAAGTAAGGGTAAATAATTTGTTAGATGTAGCTATTTCGGGTGTGGGAAATGTCAAATACAAGGGTAATCCAACAGTTGATTTGGTAATAACCGGAGTTGGGAATGTAATTGATGATAACTAAATGTTTTTCAAATAAAATTTGCCGGCAATCTTTGGACAAAATATCAACTGCTTGATGATACCATGGCCAGGTTTTTTGAAGGTATTGGTAAAACAATAAACGAGTTAAGGAATTATCCACATGGTGTAGTATCCCGGAATTCCCATCAGAACATCAGTAATAATTTGCAACGTCATGGAATATTGAATTATTTTCTTAAAATAATTGGATATGAAGAAGTTGATTTTGCAAGGCAAAAACCACATCCCAAAGGACTTTTAACCTGTATTTCCTGGATTAAAAAAATACAGAAAGGAGATTTTGTAATCTACATTGGTGATCACGAAACCGATGCACAATGTGCCTTCAACGCAAACATTAAGCTAAAAAGAAAAGCTATTCTAAGTATAGGGGCAATGTTTGAAAAACCAGATATGACCAATGACTGGAAATACAAACCTGATTTTATCGTTTTTCATCCATCAGATGTTGTGAATATCGTGGAGGACATAAGTAAGAGTTGATATTATTCAAAAATGCAACAATTCCAATTTACGAACATAAGACTCTAATTTGCTGATAATTAACAATTGGATCAGGAGTTCTGAAACTTAGATTATATTTTTATTTTGGATATGGATATGCTAAAAATCCTTTGACAGGTTGTAATAATTTTAACTAAATAGCATTACTATTCACCCTGTCAGGTATTTACTCATAATTGATAAAAGCTCTTTAGATCGTAATGGTTTAGCTATGTAATCATTACAACCTGCATTAAGGCTTTTTTCTCTTTCTTCTTCCATGGCGTATGCAGTCTGGACAATTATGGGCAGTTCTTTTCTAATTTGTTTTATTTTCCGTATTGCTTCGTATCCGTCCATAACAGGCATTTTGATGTCCATTAGAACAATATCTATGTTATCGTTGGATATACAAATATCAACTGCTTCCCGGCCATTTCTTACCCACAGAAGTTTTGCCCCGGTTTTTTGTAAGATCTCTTCAAAAAACTTATAAATGAATTCTTCATTATCAACAACCAGGATCAATTTATCTTTCCAGTTATAATTTTCTTTGTCAGAAATCGTTGCTGGAATATCAGTTATGTTTTTTTCACATAGCTGGTAAGGTATAGTGAAGTAAAATGTAGTACCCTTGTTTAGTGTTGATTCAACCCAAATTTTTCCACCAAGTAATTCTACTAAATTTTTAGATATTGCAAGGCCTAATCCTGTTCCTCTGGTGTTTCTTATATGTTCCCTTTCAATCTGTCGGAACCTGTCGAAAATCATATCAACCTTATCATCCGGGATACCAATGCCTGTATCTTTCACATAGAATTGAAGGAACATCCCGTTTGATTTTAACGAAACGCCGTGATGTGTCGCTTCAAGAATACATCCAAATTCAATGAAACCATTTTCCGTGAACTTAACAGCATTTCCTATGAGATTTGATAAAACCTGCCGAAACCTGAATGGATCTGTATGGATGATTAAATCTTTTTCAATAATGTTTTTTAAACGAAGTTCAATATTATATTTTTCTTTAGACCTGATATCGTTACTGTAAAACGTATACAAATCATGCATGATTTTGTTAATATCACAATCTTTTTTGTGAATTTTAATCTGTTGTGCTTCTATTTTTGAAATGTCGATAATATCGTCAATTAAATTTAATAGCGCTGTCCCGTTAGCATTTATAATATCAATGAATGTATTCTTTTTGTCAATTTTGAGGTCGGGGCTTGCAAGTAGTTCTGAAAACCCAAGGATTGCATTCATAGGGGTACGTATTTCGTGTGACATATTTGCCAGAAAAGCTGATTTTAACCGGTCTGCTTCTTCTGCTTTCTTTTTTGCCTTTTGCAACTCCCTTGTTCTTTCAATCACCTGGCTTTCGAGTTTTTCTTTCTGTACCTTTATTGTTCTGATCCGGCTTTTATACCACGAGAAAACAATACCGGTTATTGAAACCACTAGTAATATTCGAAACCACCATGTCTTCCAGAATGGTGGTACTAGTGTTATTTTAATTGAAGTACCCTCATTATTCCATACATCGTCATTATTTGAACCTTTTACCCTGAAAATATATTTCCCGGGTAACAGGTTTGAATAATGGGCAAACCGTTTATTGGCATCTGTATAAATCCAGTTTTCATCAAAACCTTCCATTTTATACGCGTATTTGTTTTGTGCGGGGCAAACATAATCAAGGGCAGCAAAATCAAAAGAAAAAACATAATCTTTATGAGAGAGCTCTATCTCGTTTGTTCGGGTAATTGGTTGATGTAATGGCGATTCGTTATTTGTTCCTACCTGTTGCGATTTGTTGAATATTTTAAAATCAGTAATTACAATAGAAGGAATATTCTTGTTATCCTCAATGCTGTTCGGGTAGAAACTATTAAATCCATTTCCCCCGCCAAAAAACATTTGCCCGTGCTTATTTTTTAAACAAGCCCTGGAAGAAAATTCCATACCTTGTAAGGCATCATCAATACCATAGTTTTTAAATGTTTCGGTATTAGGGTTAAATTTTGATATCCCTTTATTAGTGCTTAACCAGAGGTTTTCGTCATTATCACTTAATATGCATAGTATCCTGTTGTTAGGAAGCCCGTCGCTTTTAAAAAAAGGCGTGAATTTCTTTGTGAACCGGTTAAATTTGTGCAACCCCCAGTCAGTTCCAATCCATAAAATCCCTGATTTATCCTCGTGAATATAAAATATCCTGTTTATTTGTAAGTTATCGGGATTATCCTGAGCATAGTTATAGTATTCAAATTTTTGTGTTGTTTTGTTAAATTGGTTCAATCCATTACCTGTTCCAATCCAAAGTGAACCTGAATGGTCTTCAAATATGCACCAGACTTCGTTATGGCTCAAGCTATTCTTATCGTCAGGGTTATGTTGAAAGCGAGTGAGTTGTTCGGTATCCCTGTTAAAAATACAGAGGCCTCCCGTGTATGAACCAATCCAAAAGGTCCCTGAACTATCTTCGTAAATCGAACGGATCCCCATACGGCTTAAACTATTTGGATCGACAGGGTCATGAAGATAATGAGAAAATATCCCCGTGGCCCGGTCAAATTTATTAAGGCCACCACTACGGGTGCCAATCCAAAGATTGTTTTTACTGTCTTCGTAAATACACCAGATTTCATTGTGGCTCAAACTATTCGGGTTATCTGCATCATGATTGTAATGTGTAAACTCTTCTTTGTAATAATCAGTTCCTTCAACTTTTTTCCTGGCAAGTTTATTGAGGCCCCCGCGAGTGCCAATCCAAAGATTGTTTTTACTGTCTTCATAAATACACCAGACCTTATTATGGCTCAAACTATTTGGGTTGTCCGGATTATATGAATAATGACGAATATTTTTAGGCTTGTTATTGAATTTATTAATACCTGCACCTAAAGTTCCAATCCAAATATTTCCAGACACATCTTCAAATAAACACCTGATTTCATTGGCACTTAAACTATAAGGGTTTTTTGGCGAGTGTAAAAAGCGGGTAAATATTTCAGATTTTGGGTTAAAGCGATACAATCCATCGGCAGTGCCAATCCATAATATTTTATTTGAACCTTCAATAATTGATGTAATTGTATTTTTACCAAACTTATTTTCTTGCTTTTCATCATAAAAATAGCGTGTAAATGTTTTATTTTCAGGATTGAACCTGTTTAATCCATTCTGTGTACCAATCCAAAAAGTTCCTGATGGGGATAAATGGAGTGAACGAATAACATTATTACTAAGACTGTTTTGATTGTCAGGATCATGGAAATAACGTATAAATTGCCCTGTTTGATGATCAAAACGGTTAAGCCCATTGCTTGTTGCAATCCATAAATGTCCTTGCTGGTCCTCTTTTATTGACCAGATACGGTTATTACTAAGGCTATTTGGATTATCAGCAATATGCTGATAATGGATGAATTTTGCTGTATCATGCCCAGGTTCTTTACTTTTACCCGTTATTAGCTTGTTTAACCCGGACTCATATGATCCAAACCAAAGAATGCCAAACCTGTCTTCATAAATAGATTGAATACGGATATCGCTAATACTGTTAGGATTCTCAGCATCGGGCAGATAATGAATGAACTTCTCGGTTTTAGGGTCAAATTTATTCAATCCGCCACCCCAGGTGCCTATCCAGATATAACCCGAATTGTCGATAAATATGTTACCTGCATTGTTGTTCGAGATCGAAAAAGGATTTTGAGGATTGTGATAATATACTTTAAAACTATAGCCATCGTATTTATTAAGCCCGTCAGGGGTTCCAAACCATATAAATCCTTTTTTATCCTGGGCTATTGAATATACCGTGCCATTTGATAAGTCTTGTTCAACTGTAATATGTTCAAATTTTATATTATCCTGGCTATATACAAAGCCGGAAAGTAAACTAATAAAAAATATAGAATAAATATATTTTAATCCGCCTTCGCTTCCGCTACGGCGAACAAGAAGATTGAATTTAATTCTCCGCATCTTGCTGCTGAATAGAGTCCAGAGCTTGCTCTGGTGTTCATACCACTTGATTGATATGTTCATTAGAATACATGAATTAGTCACTTCCCGTATTTAAACTACCGCTCACAAGTTTGCAGGGTTAACAAGGTTAAATATTGTCTTAAAAATCACCTACGGGCTATCAAAACGGTAATATTTACTTATGTTTTATCACATTATTAGTGAAGGCTTTCTTCGTAATATAACGAAGAATCTGTTTTTAAGGTTACCTTAAATATAATTAATTTATTTAATAGTTGTTAAATGAAGTTCCTGAAAACCATAAACCTGTTTGAAAGGTATCCGCTTGCCGGTAAACATCTTGTGTTAAAAAGCCATAAAAGCTCACCTGCATTATTCGGGCTAGAACAGTAAGTTTTAAAAGTTCAACCTGAATATAGAACCCAAATTGAACGATTTTCGCTCAACGACTAAGTAATTGTAGACATTTCATCAAACCCGTTTGGTGAAATGCAACAATTTCTAAGCCGGGGTTATACTTAAGTAAAGCGCTATTTCATTACACTCATACCGTTTAACTTAGGTAGAAATTACAATCCTAAAAACTGAATTCCTATTCCACTAAATAAAATGGTTAAACCGGCAATTGCATGTGTGTATTTTTCCAGTTTTCCAAAATTGGCAAGGTTAATTCCGTAAGAAGTAATTAAAACTATTGATAGCATTGTAGCTATGGTTATTAATGAGAAAGTTCCGGCAACAACTATTAATCCTGTAATGCTGCTTTTTGCTGCGGGATACATTAATATTGGAATTAATGGTTCACATGGTCCTAAAACAAAAATGATAAACAAAGCCCAGGGCGTAATGCTTTTGTTTTTTACTTCATGTATATGTGCATGCTCTTCATGATGAGTATGTTCATGAACATGTTTTGTTCCATTACTATGGTAGTGAATATGTTTATGGGGTTCATTTTTTATAGCTTTTTTAATTCCCCAAATTAAATAAGTCAGGCCAAATGCTATAAATAGCCACGCTGCAAGATTGCCCCTGAAGGATTCAAAAAGTTCAAGTCTGTTTACACCTATTCCAAAAATAATCCCAATAATCCCAAACAAAATACTGCTACCAACATGTCCTAGTCCACAAATAACAGTTATAATGCTTGTTTTCATACGGCTCCAGTTTCTTGCTTTAGCCAATACAATAAAAGGCAGGTAATGATCAGGACCTAAAATGGTATGAACAAACCCGATAGTTATTGCAGTGAGAATTAAAATTGAGATTTCTTGTTCCATAATTTGTGTTTTAAAATATCTCAATTCAAATATAATAAAATTTATATATTTGTGTTACGAATTTTAAAAACGTGTTAATATGTTATTGAAAAGGTTTGGAGTTTCACTGGAGGAAAACTTGCTGAAAGCACTTGATAATTTTGTCAAAAAAAACCAGTTTCCTAACCGTTCACAAGCTATAAGGTTTTTAATTAAAAAGAATCTTGTAGAGGAAAAATGGGAAGAAAATGAGGATGTTGCCGGAGCTATAGTTATAGTTTACGATCATCATAAACGCGAAGTACAAAATAAATCTACTGATATACAGCATAATTATCATAATATTATAATATCTGTTCAGCATGTGCATTTAGATCATCATAATTGTTTGGAATCAATTTTAGTAAAAGGCAAAGCTGCTGAACTAAAAGCACTTTCAGAAAAGCTAATATCTATAAAAGGAATTCATCACGGAAAATTGGTAATGACAACAAAAGATTAGTATCAACAATGAAAACAGGAATATATTATTTAATGACAATTCTGCTATTTGTTTTCTTTTTGGTTCTTCATAGTGCAATAATCTGTGGTCAGGAAAACAAAATACTAAGCCCGGTTTTAATTGATACAGATGCAGCAATAGATGATTTAAGAGCAGTAAGCATGTTCTTAGCGGTAAATGAATTAAATATTCTGGCTATCACTACTTCAGATGGAATATTATCACCGGAAGAGGGAGGTATAAAGGTAAACCAGATGCTGTGTTCATTTGAACGAAATAATATACCTGTTGCAGTTGGCAGAAGGGTTGAAAAAGACTATCCAAGGCATAGAGAAAAATGTAAGAAAGTTCCCTGGGGTGATTGTAGTAATAATATGATAAAAACAGCTCCTGATGCCCATGTACTTTTAACTGATAATATCAAGCAGTCGGATGTGCCTGTGGTATTAGTATGCTTAGGACCTTTAACTAATATTTATGATGCAATTTCAATGTCCCCTGAAATTAAAAAAAATATTAAAAAGATAATCTGGTACAATCGATTTTTAGATTATACATCGGGGTTCAATTATCAGAGGGATGAACATGCTGCTGAATTTATTATAAATTCTGACTTAGAAATTATAATACTTTCGAATCTGGATAAACAGAATGCTTGTTTAGATTTGGAATTCTTGAAATTAGTTGAAGAAGTAAATACCAGGTATGCACAAACGATAGCAAGTGCTCACCGCACACCTTTTTTCTTTGAAAAACTGAAAAATGGCTGTCTGCCTGTTTACGATGATTTGCTTATTGTTTATTATTTATATGCTGAATTATTTAATATAAAATTCGATGTGCGAAATCCTTCAGTTCATTATAATGTTGAATATCAGCTTGCTGTTGTTAAGGAAAAAATAATCAATATTTTATCGGGTAATTATGTTATTAATAAAAATATTGTTTTTGAACGTTTTCCATTAAATCCTGATTTATATAGAAGCGATATTAAGGAAAACATGAATGAAATAGTTGAAAAACATGGAACATTGGAATGGGAATTTTGTGTCTTAACAAATGAGATTCATGGGCATTTGGGAATTTATTCCATCATTGGAGCTAAAATGGGACTGATGGCTATGGAAACTTTAAATGCAAACCGTGATGAACTTAAAGTGAAATCTTACGCGGGAAATGTTCCCCCGCTTGGATGCATAAATGATGGTTTGCAAGTTAGTACAGGAGCTACTTTTGGACATGGAACAATTTCTTTGGTTAATGATACTGTGCTTATTCCGTCTGTGATCTTTATCCATGAAAATGATACAATCACAATAAGATTAAAAGAAAAATACCGCGAGCAAATTCAAAAAGATATTAATGATGGAATTGTAAAATACGGAATGCTAACCGACGGATACTGGAAACTTATTAGAAGCCTTGGAATACAATACTGGAAAGAATGGAGCAGGAATGAAATATTTGAAGTTACAAGATAACATGGTGTGCCAGTGCAATTTTAATTTAATTATAAATTTTAAATTAATGTTTATGGTAACATTAAATACTTTCCCAAAGAATATTGTCTTCATATTATTAACTATCATTTCTTTTACTTCTGTTTTTTCACAGGCCAGGTATAAAAAAAACGAGCATGTTAAGATCAATACAAGTGTTGAAAATGGAGATTATATAATTAATTATACATTTAAAGATCATTGTGATGAAGTTCGGAATTTTAACATTAAATACCCAAAAGTTAAGACAGATAGCATGATAGAAAAGCATGGTATTCCCGCCTGGTTGTTGCATTCGTATGAGGTTAATGAAAAAAATATTGCATTAAGAAATGAAGCTTTAGATAAGGGATTTTTTAAAAAAAAT
>DAOVJU010000380.1 GCA_030632095.1 Chlorobiota bacterium | reverse complement strand
TATTATCATCATGATTATGATGAAAATATGTATTGGTCTGCGAACTATTCTTCAACTTTTCAAATGAATTATCTTGATTTAGCAATTATGCCTGAATTAGTTTTCGGGGAAAAATATATCATGGGCTTATCTCTTGGATTAGTAGGTAAAATCCTTTTATTTGGTGTGGAACACAGGGTTGGAACTTATAAGGAAGATAATTATGATAATAATGGATGCGTAATAGAAAATATTGATAAAAAACTTCCTATAGAAGGTAATAAATTCATATTAACATTAGCAGTAGGAGCTTCGTACAAACATAGGATTTCAGATTTATGGCATATAGGAATTGATTTCAGGTATAGCAATACTTCAATAACAATTTATTTATTTAACTCTGATAATATTTTTAATGCGACTAATTTAAGTATTTTATTTAGAGTATACTTTACTCTAAAAAATTTTCAACTATTCAAGGATACGGGTAATACCTAATTTATTTAAATTAGATTATTCAGAGAAACTCATAAATAGTTTATAAACAAATGGCAATGAAATTGGTAAATTGAAAGCTAAATATTATTTTTATACAGGTAAAAGATTAAAAATTACATAAAACCTAACTCACAATCAGACTTATAGTAAATTAACAGTCAATAATTTTTAGAATCAACTTAGTTTGAAGTATTAATTAAAAATTCTTATATTATGAAAACAAAATCATTTTTTAGCTTAGTTTTAATCCTGTTTATCGGATTTAACACTTTTTCACAAACCTATGTAACGCAAATAAAAGAAATGGGTGGAGATTTTTGGGGTTATGTCGATTTAAATGGCGAAATCATTATTCCTGCAAAATATCCAAAATGTTATCAATTCTCAGAGGATGGATATGCGCCCTATTATAACGCAACTAAAAAGCAATATTACTTTCTGAATTTAAAAGGCGAAATTTTAACAACTGAAATTGAAAGATTTAAATTGATGGATGGCTTTGGTGTAAAGGGATTCAGTGATGGATTGGCACCTATTAGATTAGGTAAAAAGTGGGGGTATATAAATACGGAAGGGAAAGTAGCTATACCCGCAAAATACGATAAAATCTCAAGTTTTAATGGAGGTTATGCTGTAGCTAAAAGTGAAGGAAAATACACTATACTTAATGCACAAGGTGAAGAAACCCAGGTTGAAGTTTCAGACATTATTGACATGAGGCATTTTTCGGAACAGTTGGCTCCATATAGGGCAAGAGATAAAAAATTCGGGTTTATTGATAATCTTGGGAAAATTGCTGTACAAGCACAATTTTTAACCGTAGGATATTTTAATGGTGGCCTTGCCTGGGCAAAAGCTATTAATGAAAAAGTCGGGTATATTAACACAAAAGGAGAATGGCATATTCAACCACAATTTATTACTGCAAAAGATTTTGATATAGAAAGCGGTATGGCGCGGGTTAGAGTCGGAGACAAGTGGGGATACGTAAATAAAACGGGTGAGGTTAGCTATGTAACTGATTCAGAAATATGTAGCGACTTTTCAAATGGCTTAGCCAAAGAAAGAAAAAATGATAAGGTAGGCTTTTATAATGCAAATGGTGAATGGGCCATACAACCACAATTTGACGCAGTGCGTAATTTTAAAAACGGTTACGCAGCTGCTAAACTGGGTATTAAATGGGGAGTAATTGATAAAGAAGGGAATTGGGTTATTGAACCAACTTTTGCTGCAATTAAAGACATGGAATTGGTGAAATAGTTTTTTTTTCTAATCGTGCACATATACTCACCCTGAGTACTGGGATTCATGAGATACTTAGTTAAGTTAATCGGGGTGGCGGCTCCGCTGATTAACAGTGGAATGCACCACCCCGTTCACTAATACGGGAAGGGGCTTTTTATAAGTTGAGCGATTAGAACGAAATGAGTTTTTCATAGGCTGATATAACAAACAAATGAATCCAATAATTGTAGGGGTTTTCAACTTCTTACAGGATTTTTGAACTTCCGGTTTTGTTCACATAGGTCTTTATTATTACACTGGTATCTTATGATTTTATGCAAATGTTAATTCTTTTTACCTTTGATTTTTTACAATTTCAAAAATGGATTGCGCTCATTTTATACAGACATCAATAAAAAACAAGTAAATTTTCAATAATCGACATGAATAGAACTCATAAAATAAACAGTATTGCACCTGGATTAATAATTTTGATTTGGCTTATTATCAAGTATACTTTCCCTGCTTATGCACAAGAAACAAACCTGAATATTCATTTACGTGGAGTTTCAGAAATCAAAATAAGCTTGTTACCATTTAGAGATGGCAAAGTTTTACAGGCAATAGCCACTGAACAAAACGTAAAAAATGGCAGTACAGCAAATTTGAAAGTAACTAAAGAATACTTGCCCGGTGCGTTTGTTATTCGTTTTAATTACAAAGAAAAGCCAACCGGCACACCAAATTCTTCCGAAAAGCGAATATTTATAGCTAAGCAGGATATACAATTATGGATAAACCCTGTTTATGCCAATAATCCTGATAGTACCTGGTTCCAGGATGATGAAAAGGAGAACGATGCCTATGAAGAATTTTCTAAGGAAAATGTACGGCAAAAAAATATGCTGGGCTTATTGCAGAACTTCTTATTGAATTATGATGATAATGAATCAGGTTTCTATCAAGAAGGAATTAAAGAATATGAAAAAAGGCGTAAAAGCCATAATGACTGGATTAAATCACAAAAAAAGGAGCACAATGAGTTATTTGTAAGCAGTTTGTTTGGTTTTGAACATGTTCCGGAAATTGAATGGGGTGAAAGCAAGGAAGGCCAAATGCAGAGTTTAATAAACCATTATTTTGACTGGATTGATTTTAACGATACACTGCTTTTAAATACAACAGAACTGCGAAATCTTGTTGATCAGTTTGTTAATCTTCATGCTGAGTTAATAACAAGTAATATACTGCGGGATTCATTGCTCACACTGGCAGGGAAAAGGGCTATTGAGAAAGCGAAAAACGGGCATCCGAAACTCTACGGCTGGATGGTAGATTATTTTTTTGAAGGCTATGAAAGGTATAATATACAAGCCGGTGTAACTATGATAGCGCCCTATCTCAATGATCCAAACTGTTTAACATCCAAAAAGCAAGCCATACAAAAAAGGCTTCAGGGTATGGAAACCTTATTACCGGGAACAGAGGCTCCTGATTTTGAATTCCAGGACAAAGATGGCAATAAGGTTATGTTCAGAAATTACCAGCCAGAAAAACCATTTAAACTAATACTTTTCTGGTCAACAGATTGTGAACATTGTTTTGAACTGGTATCAAAGCTATATCCCTGGCGCCAGCAACAGGACAACTTATCCAGGCTTGATATTATTGCAATCAGTCTTGATGAAACTGCAACCGAAGTATCAAAATGGGAAGAGGCAAGGACTGCATTACCAGAATTGATTCATCACCGGGCAAAAGGCGGTATAAACAGCAAAGTGGCTAATGATTATTTTATTCTTGCTACTCCGGTTATGATACTGGTAAATGCACAAACCAATAAAATAGTTGCACTCCCTGAAAATATTAAGCAATTAGAGCTTGAAATGCAATAAAGTAGCTAAACACTATATGTGTACACACAATCGCGCGCGTTTAGCGAAGTGTAACGCGTGCCGTAATTAATAGAAATCAGCTAATAAAATTAGAAATAAACGAATTACCAGATAAAAAACCAGAATACCTGCCCGACTTGGCAGGCGGGCATTCATAGTAATCCTGTTGAAGAAATGCTGGTTGAAAATCAGGAAGATTATAAAATAAGTTTGATTTTGAAGAATATCACAACTATTATTTTAATAACAAATTATAAAATATTAAATTTGAATTTAACAGGTTATTTGTATCAAAGATAAACGGATAGAAAAACATAATAATATGGAATCATCATTACTTTCATTATCAAAGATATTTACTGAGAGATTATTTCGCATACCAGATTATCAACGTGGGTTTGCATGGACAAAAAAACAGTTAAGGGATTACTGGAGCGATCTAGTACAATTGGAATCCAACAAAAATCATTATGTTGGAGTTTTGACATTAGAATATGTTCCTGAAAAAAAATTTAGAACATGGAATGATGATATATGGATAATAGATGCTAGAAGTTATTCGCCTTATTATATTGTAGATGGACAACAAAGGATTACAACTTCTATTATTCTAATTCAAGCTATATCAGAATTTATAAACGAAGGAGAAAAATTAAATTTCACTACTATTGATGATATTAAAAGGAAATTTATTTTCGAATCTAAAGATGAAGGCATATCGCGATCATAT
>DAOVJU010000065.1 GCA_030632095.1 Chlorobiota bacterium | reverse complement strand
GGTAGTAACCGAATTATTTGACCGATTATACAACAGAAGATTACTGGTAAGGCTAATTGGAGTCCGGTTCAGCCATATTGTGCATGGCTGCTACCAGATCAATTTATTTGAAGACACTTCAGAATTTATCCATTTGTATCAAGCCATTGACAGGATGCGTAACCGTTATGGAAATAAAGCCGTTGTACGGGCTGTCGGAATTGATGTAAAAGATTTTAAACGATTTAGTGCATTCAACGGCGAAAAAGTCCCGTTTTTAACGAATTGATAATTAGACGTTAGACTTTTAACATTAGATAATTTGAAAATGAAATAATTTGAAAATTTGAAAATGAGTCAAAAACACACACAACACTCAAAAACTTTGAACCTGAAACTTTAAACTTTTTAGCCATGAACACTCAAACAAAAACCATAAGCATCAACCAGGTAACAAACAAGCCAAGTGAAACCAGTTTTCCAACCAAAACTTTCATAAAACTGGAAGCCTGGAAAAAGTGCAAGGAAATAAAATCTGTTTTTTATATGGAAGTAATTCCTTCTCTTCCAAAGGATAAACAAGATAGTTTAGGAAAGTTGATGAGAAATACTGCTGCAAACATAACTACTGACTATTTGCCATACAACAGAAAAGTTTCAAGAAGATATGAAAAGATTGATTATAAAGAAGATGCTCAATTTATTAAAGCGGTCAGGTTTTCACTATGCCAGCTAAAGAACTACATCACTGCCTGCAGTGATTTTAATTATATCGACACTGCAGTTTATAATAAAGGAACATTGCTAATTGAAAACACAAAAGCATTGCTAAACAGATATATTTATTTTTTGAGTAGATGAATACTGGTTGCTGGTTACTGGTTGCTGGTTACTGGTTTATAGTTCACAAATTACAACACACGCCAAAAACCAAATACCCAATACCCAAAACCAAAAAAATGTACATAAACACCCACACATATTACAGTTTTCGTTACGGAACCATGAAGCCGGTTGAATTGCTGGCCGAAGCAAAAAAATGTGGTATCACAAAATTTGTACTAACTGATATCAACAATACTTCTGCCTGCATGAATTTTGTCAGGCTGGCCCCGGATTACGGCATTGAACCTGTGCTTGGAATTGATTTCAGGAACGGGGCGCAACAACAATTCGCAGGAATTGCCATAAACAACGAAGGTTTCAAGGAATTAAACGATTTTTTATCAGAATACTTGAATACGGGAAAGAAAATTCCTGAAACAGCCCCGGATTTCAAAAACGCATATATTGTATATCCATTCTCAAAATTTGCCGGTAAAAAATTAAAGAAGAACGAATATTTTGGTATTCATCCACTGGAATTGACCAGGCTCAAATTTTCAAAACAAGAAGTTAATAAAAAAAAGCTGGTAATTCTTCAAACCGTTTCTTTCAGGAACAAACGTGATTTCAACGCACATCGGCTTCTGAGGGCAATTGATAACAATACCTTGCTGAGCAAGCTTCCCAAAACCGAAGAAGGAAATGAGAGAGATGTAATGATATCGCGAAAACAGTTATTGTCACTGTACGAAGAATTTCCCGAAATCATTGAAAACACGAAGTACCTGATTGGCAACTGCTCCATTCATTTTGATTTTGGCAGCGAACACCCGCCAAAGAACAAAAAAACTTTTACCGCATCAGAAGAAGAAGACTACAAGCTTATAACCCAGCTTTGCCGTGAAGGACTAGCTTACCGATATCCAAACCCTGGTGAAAAAATATTGGAACGTGTTCAGAAAGAACTTGAGATAATCAAACAAAAAGGATTTGTTTCATATTTTCTTATCAACCGGGATATAGTAAGTTATGCACAAAGAAAGGGATATTTCTATGTCGGACGCGGAAGCGGAGCCAACAGCATTGTGGCTTATCTCCTGCGAATTACTGATGTTGACCCCATTGAACTGGATTTGTATTTTGAGCGCTTTATTAATCTATACCGGAAAAGTCCGCCTGATTTTGATATTGATTTTTCGTGGAGAGACCGCGACGACATTACACATTACATTTTCAGCCGTTTCCCGAATGTTGCATTACTGGCTACATACAATACTTTTCAGTATCGAGCAGTGGTTCATGAACTGGGAAAAGTATTCGGACTTCCGAAACATGAAATTGATCTGTTGAGCGATGGAAAATACAATTACGACAAACTGGATCATCTTGCAAAACTCGTCATCAGATATGGTGAATTAATTCACGGATTCCCTAACCATCTTAGCATTCATGCAGGCGGAATATTGATCTCTGAAAAGCCCATCCATTATTATTCTGCTACTTCTATGCCACCAAAGGGATTTCCAACAACGCAATTTGATATGATCGTGGCCGAAGATATTGGATTGTACAAGTTTGACATTCTTAGTCAGCGCGGACTGGGAAAAATTAAAGATGCACTGGATGTGATAAAAAAGAACAACCCGAATGATAAAGCTATTGATATTCATGACATTAAAAAAATCAAGCAGGACAAAAAAGTCAAACACCTTCTGAAAAATGCAAAAGCCATCGGATGTTTTTATGTTGAATCACCGGCAATGCGAATGTTGTTAAAAAAACTCGAGGTGGATCATTACCTGGGTTTGGTTGCAGCTAGTTCCATTATTCGTCCGGGAGTTGCACGATCGGGAATGATGCGCGAGTACATTTTGCGTTTTCGTTATCCTGAGCGAAGAAAAGAAGCACATCCGGTTTTGTACAATATCATGCCCGAAACTTACGGCGTAATGGTTTACCAGGAAGATGTGATAAAAGTGGCACATTATTTTGCCGGATTATCGTTGTCTGAAGCCGATGTTTTACGAAGGGGAATGTCGGGTAAATTCCGTTCACGGAAAGAATTTGACATTGTTCGTGATAAATTTTTTGCCAATTGCCGCCAGAAACAATACCAGGAAAAACTTACCGCTGATGTTTGGAGACAAATTGAAAGTTTTGCCGGATATGCATTTGCCAAAGGACACTCAGCTTCATATGCTGTTGAAAGCTTCCAGAGTTTGTACCTGAAAGCCTATTATCCACGTGAATTTATGGTGGCAGTGATCAACAATTTCGGAGGATTTTACCAAACCGAGTTTTATGTTCATGAAGCCCGTATCCGGGGAGCCAACATACATGCTCCCTGCATTAACAAAAGCGAATTGCAAACCACCATTTACGGATTTGATATTTATCTTGGTTTTATGCATTTACATGAGATGGAAACCAACGTGGCAAAGCGTATTGTGAAAGAGCGACAGCAAAACGGCAAATTCAAAGATTTCAGCAACTTCCTGGATCGTGTTCCCATAACTATTGAACAAATCACTATTCTCATTCGCATTGATGCTTTTCGTTTTACCAAAATCAATAAAAAAGAATTGCTCTGGAAAGCACATTTCAAAATTGTAAAACAAAAAGACACCATTGAGCAGCTTGAACTTTTCAGGGTAAAAACGAAAGACTATGAAGTTCCGTATTTATTACAATCGAAATATGAAGATGCTTTTGATCAGATAGAACTTCTGGGTTTCTCACTCTACAATCCTTTTATGTTACTGGAAAACAGGCCGAAAAACAATTTGCTGGCAAAACACATGGAAAGGTATCTTGGTAAGACCATTACCATTTGGGGATACCTTGTGACCATAAAAATTACACGAACTGTTAAACGCGAACAAATGAATTTTGGCACTTTCCTCGATCAGGAAGGAGAATTTATTGACACAACCCATTTCCCTGATGTTTCAAAAAATTACCCATTTCGGGGAAGAGGTGTTTATGCTATCACGGGAGTTGTGGTTGAAGAGTTTGGTTTTTACAGTATTGAAGTAATCCAGATGCATAAAGAAGCTATGATTGAAGACCCCAGATACAGTGAAAAGAAATTACCGATTATTAAGCAACTGGTGGATGAATTTTATATCAGTCCGCCGGTGAATTGAAAAAGTTCAAAGTATAAAGTTGTAAAAGAAGGTTACAATTCACCTTGCCATTTGAACATTAGAATAATAGAATAATACTGAAAAAATGTTTATAAAAGAATATTTTCACCAACTTACACTTTACGTGACCTGGAAGTATAAAGCCTAAAAATCTAAATAAATATGGAAACAGAAACAGTAAAAACAAACCAGATTGAGGTATTTAAAATTGCAGAAAGCATTTTGCAAGAAATGCCATTGACATTGACTAAGATCCAGGCCGGATTTCCTTCGCCAGCAGAAGATTACCAGGAAGAACGCTTAAGCCTTGACAAAGAATTGATCAGAAACCGGAGTGCAACATTTTTTGCACGGGTTACCGGAAATTCAATGATCAACAGCGGGATATATGATGGAGACCTTGTGATTGTTGACAGAGTGCTTGAACCAAAAGCCAATTCTGTATTGCTTTGTGTTATGGACGGTGAATTTACGTTGAAAAAAGTTAAAAAAATTGGCCAGGATATGTATATGATGCCTGAAAATCCTGATTATGCCCCAATCAAAATATCAAGTGAGAATGATTTCAGGGTATGGGGTGTAGTAACTTATTCAATAAAGAAACATTATTAGAATCTGGAATATATCATCCAAATTGAATGGACAGTGCACTTTAACAAAAGTTACAAGTTGCTGGTTACAAGTTTCAGGTTGTTTTGAGTATTGTGTAATGAGTTTAGCTCCCCTAAACTTACTTTGTATGGTTAATGTATGAAGCTTAAGAAATGTTCGCATTAGTAGACTGTAATAATTTTTATGTTTCCTGTGAGCGTGTTTTCAGACCTGATCTGGAAGGAAAACCGGTGATTGTTTTGTCAAACAACGATGGTTGTATCATATCCAGATCAGAAGAAGCAAAAAGGCTAGGCTTAAAAATGGCAGAACCAGCATTCTACAAGAAGAAATTCCTGAAAGACAATAATGTTCACAGTTTTTCTTCAAATTATACACTTTATGGAGATATGTCGCAACGCATGATGGATACATTACGACTGTTTTCACCGGAAGTTGAGGTATATTCCATTGACGAAGCATTCATGAATATGGAAGGTATTGCAAACCTTGAACCATATATGATAGAAGTTCGGAACACAGTATTCAAACATACTGGAATGCCGGTAAGTATAGGAGTTGGCAAAACAAAATCGCTTGCAAAAATTGCAAATAAAATTGCCAAAAAAAACTTCAATTATAATGGCTTATTTATTATTGAAAACAAACAGCAAACAGATTGTATCCTGAAAAACACACATGTTGAAAAACTTTGGGGAGTTGGAAGGCAATATCATAAACTATTGCGAAAGAACAACATTATCACTGCATATGATTATACAAAGACAAACAATCAATGGATCAAGAAAAACATGTCGGTTGTTGGAGTAAAAATTAAACAAGAACTCCAGGGAATTTCGTGCATGCCAATGAAATTAATAACACCGGATAAAAAAGCTATTGCCACAACGCGTGCATTTGGAAAAAAACTTACTGATTACACTTATATCAGGGAAGCAGTTGCAACATATGCAACACGTTGTTCGGAGAAACTAAGAAGGCAATATTCAGTTGCAAATATTGTAACAGTTTTCATACATACTGACCCGTTCAATCCAAAAGAAAAACAATATAATCAGAGCAAAACCTTAACATTGCCAATTCCAACCAACAGTAATATTGAACTGGTACATTATTCTATTATCGGATTGGATCGTATATATAAAAGAGGATACCGGTATAAAAAAGCAGGAGTAATAGTTGATGGCCTTATGCCTGAACAGGGCATTCAGGGGAATCTGTTTTATTATAAGGATATTATGATGCAAAATAATCTTGCCAAAACAACAGATTTGATAAACAGGAAACATGGCAGGGATTCAGTAAAACTGGCAATTATGGGCAATGGAGATGAATGGAAACTGAAGCAGGAAAAACTCTCAGGAAGATATACAACGAACTGGAATGAAATAATTTCCATCAATATTTAAGATAATAATTTGTTAATCGGTTAATAATTTAATTTTTCATTTCCATATTTAATTTATAATTTCAAAAGATGTGTTTCTATTATGCAATAACTAAAACAAATGCTAAAACCTTAATTGAAAAAAAAGTAGTTGATGCTAAGCAACTTGAGGTTTTTGACAACAAATATATTGTTAGTGGATTTAATCATCCGGCTATGCCGGTTATCAGCAATGATAAACCGGATAAAGTTCAATTTTTCTACTGGGGACTTGTGCCAAAGCATACAAAATCAAAAGAACAGGCAGACGAATTCATTAAAAAATACAATACACTAAATGCTAAAGGAGAAACTATTTTTGAAAGCCGCGTTTACCGTGAACCTATTCTGAAGAATCGGTGCTTAGTTCTTTGTTCAGGATTTTTTGAATGGAGACACCGGAAAGTAGAAGGAAAAAAGAAAACTGAAAAATATCCATTTTACATTACTTTGAAAAATAACGAAATGTTTGTTTTTGGAGGAGTATGGGAATCCTTTGTAGATCAGCAAACCGGTGAAGTAATACATAGCTATTCAATTATTACAACCGAAGCAAATGAAATGATGGCAATTGTACATAATTCAAAAAAGAGGATGCCATTGATCATTGATCCTGAAAAAGCCATGAAATGGCTTGATCCAAATCTTACCAGGATAGAAATACAATCTTATATCAAACCCTTTGATACAAAACAAATGAAAGCCAGGCCCATTGCCAAAATAAATCCGTTTATGCTGCAAAATTACACTTCAAAGGATCTTATAGCTTATTATTATTATCCTGAATTAGCTGATATTTTATCTTCGGATTCCTTTGAAAAAGGTGGGGATTTGATTGTATAATTTTAGGTGTTAGGTATTGGGCATTAGGTGTTGGGTGTTAGCATTTTATTTCTAGTATTATTCATAAAAAATTATTTTTTAAAGGTATTCATGATATCCTTCGCTAAGTTCGTGTTTTTTGGCAAAATATATTGAATCCTGCTTGAATAAGTTAAAAAACCAATGTCAAATGTCAGAAATTTCATGTCAAATGTCTCATGTTTACTACTCAAATATACTATATATTGAAAGAATAATTTCAGAACGATTGATAGAAAAAGTAGAGCTTGCCTCATCAATGGATGAGTTACTAATATTCTTAATATAAGAAAATCAGGAACTTATTGTAATTATTTTTAAATCTGCTTCAATAACTAAAGTATTTGATAATATATAACGATTAACTCCATACATTTGACAATTGACATTTGACCTCATACATTTGACATAATATTTCCCCATATCTTTATTGGTTCTAGCTTGTCCAGGTTAGGTTTTGAGCATTTGTGATATGTGATATACAAAAAAACGTGAGTACGTGAAAACGCTTTATTTTAAATGCCTCGCTATCTGCTCGGCACACCGCTCTCCATCTATTGCAGAAGATATAATGCCACCAGCATAACCTGCCCCTTCACCTGCAGGATATAAACCTTTTATCTGGACATGCTCAAGTGTGTCTTTATTACGCGGTATTCTAACAGGTGAAGAGGTTCTTGATTCAACGCCAAGAATAACGGCTTCGTTTGTTAAGTATCCATGCATTTTTTTTCCAAAACGTTGAAATCCTTTTTGTAACCTTGTTCCAATAGATTCAGGCAACCAAAAATGAAGTGGAGATGAAATTATTCCTGGTTGATAGGATGTTTCCGGCAAATCAACTGATATACTACCGTTAATAAAATCTACCAGGCGTTGTGCCGGGGCTGTTTGCCCTCCTCCACCATTTAACCATGCCATATTTTCAACTTTTTCACGGAATTTAAGTCCTGCCAGAGGACCAAAATCTTTAAATTCATTTAAATCTTCATCTCTTACCTCAACCACAATACCTGAATTTGCATATTTTAAATTTCTGCCCGATGGTGACATTCCGTTCACTACAACTTCTTCTGGCATGGTTGCAGACGGAACAATAAAACCACCAGGACACATACAGAATGAATATACTCCTCTCCCATCAATTTGTTCAACCAATGAATATGATGCAGCAGGAAGATATTTACTTCGCACTTCACAATGATATTGAATAGAATCGATTAATGCCTGGGGATGTTCAATCCTTACTCCAATTGCAAAAGCTTTTGACTCAAGCAATATCTTTTTATCGTTTAATAAATAATAAATATCAGAAGCTGAATGACCGGTTGCCAGAATTACAGCTTTACCGGTTATTTTCTGATCGTTATTTATACTTACACCCTTTATACTATTATCTTTTATTTCAAGGTCTGTTAGCTTTGAATTAAATAATATTTCCCCTCCTGCATTAAGAATTGTTTCACGGATATGTACAATTATTTGTGGTAATTTGTTGGTTCCTATATGTGGATGAGCATCAATCAATATATCATTATCAGCACCATGTTCTTCCAATAAAGCAAGAATCCTTTTAACATTTCCTCTCTTCTTCGATCTTGTATAAAGCTTGCCGTCAGAATATGTTCCTGCACCACCTTCGCCAAAACAATAATTTGAATCAGGATTAACAATATGTTCCCGATTTATTGCAGCAATATCTTTTCGTCTTTCTTTTACATTTTTTCCACGCTCAATAATTACCGGCTTTAGCCCCAATTCTATTAATCGTAAAGCAGCAAACAAACCCGCTGGCCCGGCACCTGTTATAATAATTTCAGTCTTATTTGAAACATCCTTATAAATAAAATTATGTGCTTCCTTAAATGCAGGTTCCTCATTAATATAAACCTTAATCCGCAATACTATTTTAACATCCCTTTTTCGTGCATCAATGGATTTTGAAAGCACCTCGATTTTTGTAATATCATTTTGAGCTATTCTTAATTCCTTACTCACCAGCTTTGCATAAATTTCTTCTTTATGTGCTTCATAAGGCGATAATCTCAAAATGATTTCTTTCTGCATAATTTATTGTATCGGAATTTACTCACTTCGTTCATGAGATCGCTAACGCTAAGTTCAAAATTATATGCTATCTATCAATGAATTATGTAATTTTAAATTTCAACAATTTGGAAAAAGGCTTAGGCTAAGGCTAAGTGTTTTAAAATGAAACCAATTTATCACTTTTCACTTTTAACAAATAACTTATAACTTACTTTGCCTGCCGAAGCGAAGCAAAGGCAGTGTAACATTTAACAATCTGCTTTTTCCCTTCGCCTCAGCCTTAGCCTTAGCCTTTTTTAATCATTTTGCAAAGTTATGTTCTTATACCAATAAAAATGTGGGTAACTTATTCAAAATGAAAAGTTAGAATAACCAGTTTAGAAGTCATTCTGTCTATTGAAGATGTTAATTTTGATTCATCGGGTTTTAAAATATCAATCAACCCAACTGAAAATTTCAATTCTGAGGATAATTTGAAATAAGGTAAATAATAATCAATCCCAACTCCAATTTCATAATAAAGATCAGATCTGTTCAACCTCCTTGGCCTGTTTTTTCGTTTTTCGTCAGTAATAATTTCCTTAGCATCCATATCAAAACGATAAGTAAACCCACCAATAACATACGGACGATGATTATTCAACCGGTTTGACTTGTATTTCAATAATAATGGCGCTTCTACAAATATAGATTCTATTGGTATCAATTTATCATATGCAGAACTCATACCTGAAGTATCAATCGTATAAATTAAATTACGCTGGCCAAATACAAGTCCGGGTAAAAACCTTAAATCCAGATTATCAGTTAATCTTAGGTTTGAAACAATATTTAAATTGAAACCCGGGAATCGGTTCACTTCAACAGATTTAACAGAATCCGGCGATAAAACACTATAAGCCGGTGTTATACTAAAATCCATCATATTAAAACCAATTGAAAATCCAAAATGGAGCACTTCATAATCATAATATGGATTATTCTGCGGTTTTTTTATTTGAGAAAAACCCGAATAAAAGCAAATGACAAATACTATTAAAATGGAATGTTTCAATATTTAATATATTTTTAAGCTTTCTCTCCTGTATAAATACTTGCTATTCCAAACGATAAAGATATGCTTTTGGTATTAATAAATCCAGACTTTTTTAATTAATTTAGAAAATTATTCCTATCCGGAAAATTATTCATCGATTCCGGTAAATAAGAATATGCTGAAGAATCCCTGGAGAAAAAACGTCCGCAAAAAGGTAATATATAATTTAAATAAAGATTGTATAACTGTTTGAACAGAAATACTTTTGGCTTTGAAAATTCAAGAATAACAACCTTTCCTCCAGGTTTCAGAACCCTGTACATTTCACAAAGCCCTGATGAAAAATTTTCAAAATTCCTTACACCAAATGCTACTGTTATAGCACTAAATGTGTTATCAGAAAATTTCAGGTTTTCAGAATCCCCAATTTGCAATTCAATATTGAATACTTCCTTTTTGCTGATTTTTCTCCTTCCAATTTTCAACATTTCCGGTGAAATGTCAATTCCAATAATTTTTATTGGATTTAACTTTAATGCCTCAATTGCTAAATCTGCTGTACCGGTTGCTACATCAAGAATTATTTCTTGTTTATCAGATTTTAGCTCATTAATCGCTTTTTTTCTCCATAATTTATCAATCCCCAATGATAAAAAATGATTTAGAAAATCATAATGATGCGCAATATTATTGAACATTAATGTTACTTGCTCCTTCTTTGGTTCATTACGCCTTTTATATGGCCATATTTCTTCGCTTAATGACAATTAATTGATGTTTAGTGATTATTATAAACTTTTACAATTTAAATTAATTATG
>DAOVJU010000032.1 GCA_030632095.1 Chlorobiota bacterium | reverse complement strand
TGGTTTAACTGAATCAGATGCCGGTTCTGATTCCAGGGGTACTAAAACAAAAGCAACATTGGTAGATGATCAATGGGTTATAAACGGATCTAAAATATTTATAACCAATGCATCTACTGATATCACATTGGGTTCTACAGTTCAGGCTGTTACAGGCAAGAAAAATGAGAATAAAAAGATATATTCAACAATTATTGTCGAAAATGAGACCAAGGGGTTTACACAGGTTGTAATGCATGATAAAATGATGTGGCGGGCTTCAAATACCTCTGAATTATACTTTGATAATTGCAAGGTTCCAAAAGAAAATCTGCTTGGTAAAGAGGGAGAAGGTTCAAAAATTATGCTTAGTACATTAGACAATGGCAGATTATCAATAGCTGCAATGGGCTTAGGATTAGCACAAGGCGCCTACGAAATGGCTTTAAAATATGCAAAAGAAAGAAAACAATTTGGCAAACCAATAGCTAAGTTTCAGGCTATTTCGTTTAAATTAGTAGAAATGGCAACTAAAATTGAACTTGCAAGGAATACATTATATAAAGCATGCCGGTTAAAAGATGCTGATAAGCAATTTACAAAGGTTGCAGCAATGTCAAAATATTATTGTTCAGAAATAGCCAAGGAGGTTGCCGATCAGGCAGTACAAATTTTTGGTGGCTATGGATTAATGAAAGATTATCCGGTTGAAAGGTTTTATAGAGATCAAAGATTATTGCAAATTGGTGAAGGAACAACTGAAATTCAAAAACTGGTAATCTCACGAAAAATACTTGGAAAAGACTTCTAATTTTATTAAATTTATTATATTAAATTAATATAGAATTTTTGTAGTGTTAAATATATTAATCCTGATTTTCAAATTTCCATATTTTTATTATCATTTTTTAAAGGTATTTAATAAAAATTTTGAAAAATAAATTTCTAATAATACCTTTGTGGTTCGTTTTAAAAAAAAGTAATTAAAAATTATGATAGTAATACCAATTAAAGAAGGCGAAAATATTGACAGAGCTTTGAAAAAATTCAAACGTAAATTTGAAAAAACAGGAGTTATTAAAGAACTAAGATTAAGACAAGTTTATAAAAAACCTTCTGTTAAGAAAAGGGAAGTGAAATTACATGCCGTTTACGTTCAGAAATTACAAAGCAGCGAACAATTAGGTTAGGCATACCCAATCCTTTTTTAAGGATGACACTTCTTATCTTCTTAAGAAGAATAATAATAAGATTATAATGTATATAGAAGCTTTCTTGGATTATATTAAATATGAAAAGCGATATTCTGAGAATACATTTAAATCTTATAAGAAAGATATTGAGCAATTTAGTTCTTTTTGCGGACACTTAAATATGCCAGTAATTAAAGCTGATCACAAAATGATTAGATCATGGATTATATTTCTTATTGAAAACAAAATCACAGCACGCTCAATAAATCGGAAGATTTCCTCCTTAAAATCATTTTATAGGTTTATAATCAAAGAAGGGCATTTGACAATAAATCCGTTAGATAAGGTTCTTAAACCCAAAACTACCAAAGAGCTACCTTCGTTTGTAAAAGAAAATGAAATGAACTTTCTGTTAGACGGGGATTTTTTCCAAAATGATTTTGAAGGAAAAAGAGATAAGTTCATTATCGAGTTACTATATTCAACTGGTATCCGATTATCCGAACTAATAAATATTAAAATAAACGATTTTGATCTAAATAATCTTACATTAAAAGTCCTGGGTAAACGCAATAAAGAAAGAATTATACCAGTTACTAAACAAATAACAACTTTGTTTAAAGATTATTTAGAAGAAAGAAATATAGTATTGAATAATGCTATAAGTAATTTTGTATTTATTACAAAAAAGGGAGAAAAGATTTATGCAAAATTAGGATACCGAGTAGTGAACAGTTATTTAACGCATGTTTCAACAATTAGTAAAAAGAGTCCTCATGTGCTTAGGCACACATTTGCAACACATATGTTGAATAAGGGAGCTGATTTAAATGCAATAAAAGAACTGTTAGGCCATGCAAATCTTGCTGCCACGCAAGTGTATACACATAATACTTTTGAAGAATTAAAATCAATATATAACCAGGCTCATCCCAGAGCATAATTTATGGAGGAAAATAGTATGAATATTAAAATTCATTCAATCCATTTTGATGCAGATGTCAAATTGGAAAATTTCATTCAGACAAGAGTGAAAAAATTAGTGCAAGTTTATGATGATATTATTGGAGCAGAGGTTTTTTTACGATTGGTGAAGTCACAAAAACTTGATAATAAAGTTACCGAAATTAAAGTGGATATTCCTGGTTCCGATTTGTTTGCCAAAAAACAAGCTAAAACCTTTGAAGAATCAACCGATGTAGCAGTTGATGCATTACGAAGGCAACTCCAAAAACACAAAGAAAAACAAAGGGGGGTTTAATTTTGCTTAAAAAACCAAAAATATTTTGTGTTCTAAGTAAAATATTTATACATTTGCGGACTATTTTTTTAAGCGGCATGGAAAAATAGCTAGTTTTTTTATGTATGCCGATATAGCTCAGCTGGTCAGAGCAGCTGATTTGTAATCAGCAGGTCGTGGGTTCGAATCCCTCTATCGGCTCATTTTGTGTTTTTTAAAAGGGGGGATACCAAAGCGGTCAACTGGGGCAGACTGTAAATCTGTTGGCGAAGCCTTCGGAGGTTCGAATCCTCCTCCCCCCACGCTGAAATTAGCGGGAATAGCTCAGTTGGTAGAGCATCAGCCTTCCAAGCTGAGGGTCGCGAGTTCGAACCTCGTTTCCCGCTCATTTTTTTCAGCCGATGTAGCTCAGGGGTAGAGCGCTTCCTTGGTAAGGAAGAGGTCACGGGTTCAATTCCCGTCATTGGCTCAGCAATTTGAGAAATGAATGTTTTTGTAAATTATAAATAATCAATATTTAGTATTATGGCTAAAAAAAAATTCGAAAGGACAAAACCTCATGTTAATATCGGTACTATAGGTCATGTTGACCATGGTAAGACTACCCTGACTTCTGCTATAACAATGGTATTAGCTGAAAAAGGCCTTGCGGAAATAATGGATTTTGATTCAATTGATAACGCCCCTGAAGAAAAAGAAAGAGGTATTACAATTAATACTGCTCATGTTGAATATGAAACAGAAAAAAGGCATTATGCACATGTTGATTGTCCTGGGCATGCTGATTATGTTAAAAACATGGTTACCGGCGCTGCTCAAATGGACGGGGCAATTCTTGTTGTTGCCGGTACTGACGGTCCTATGCCACAAACCAGGGAACATATTCTTCTTGCACGCCAGGTAAACGTTCCAAAAATAGTTGTTTTTCTCAATAAAGTGGATATGGTTGATGATGAAGAGTTGTTAGAGCTTGTTGAAATGGAAGTTCGTGAATTACTTGACTTCTATGAGTTTGATGGAGAGAATACTCCTGTTATTCATGGTTCTGCTTTAGGTGCAATGAATGGTGAAGAAAAATGGCAAGAAAAAGTAAAAGAATTGATGGATGCAGTTGATGAATTTATCCCTTTACCTAAGCGTGATATTGAAAAGCCATTCTTAATGCCTGTTGAAGACGTATTTTCTATTACAGGTCGTGGAACTGTTGCAACCGGAAGAATTGAAACAGGTGTTATTAATTCAGGTGAAGAAGTAAATTTAATTGGTCTTGGTGCAAAAGGAAGAAAAACTGTTGTTACAGGTGTTGAAATGTTCCGTAAAATATTAGATCGTGGCGAAGCTGGTGATAATGTTGGTTTATTGCTTCGGGGAGTTGATAAAAAAGAGATTTGTCGTGGTATGATCGTAGCTAAACCAAAAACTGTAACGCCACATACTAAGTTTAAAGCTGAAGTATATATCTTGAAAAAGGAAGAAGGAGGCCGTCATACACCGTTCCATGATAAATATCGTCCACAGTTTTATCTAAGAACATTAGACGTAACTGGTGAAATTTACCTTCCGGAAGGTACTGAAATGGTAATGCCTGGTGATAACTTAACAATTACTGTTGAACTCATTACTCCAGTTGCATGTAATGTAGGTTTACGTTTTGCTATTCGTGAAGGTGGAAGAACAGTTGGTGCTGGACAGGTAACAGAGATTATTGAATAAAATATTTAAGTGATTTCTTATTTATCCACCTTAACTAAGAAATCATTAAAGTATTTGATACGGGTGTAGCTCAGTTTGGTAGAGCAGTGGTCTCCAAAACCAAAGGCCGGGAGTTCGAATCTCTCTACCCGTGCAAAGTTGTTACGCAATGACAAAAATAAAGAAGTATTTTAAAGATGTGTACAGTGAATTAATGCATAAGGTTTCATGGCCAACATGGAAAGATTTGCAAAGTAGTTCAATAGTGGTGATGATTGCTTCCTTAATCATCGCTTTGATTATTGCAGCTATGGATGGAGTATTTAGAAATCTGATGCAAGTTATTTACGGTATGTTTTATTAGTATTTTGGAGGAAAATTTTGAGAGATGGAAATGAAATGGTATGTCCTTCGCGCAATTAGTGGGAAAGAAAAAAAAGTAAAAGAGTTAATCGAAAGCGAAATTGCCCATTCAAATTTGCAAGATTATATTTCACAGGTTTTAATACCTACTGAAAAAGTCTATCAAATTCGAAAAGGAAAAAAGATTAGTAAGGAAAGAAATTTTTTCCCAGGATATGTTTTAATTAAAGCTGCTCTTGTTGGTGAAATTCCATATATTCTTAAAAACATGACAAATGTAATTGGATTTTTAGGAACACAAGATGGAAATCCTACACCTTTAAGGCTTACTGAAGTTAACAGAATACTTGGTAAAGTAGATGAATTAGCTGAATCTGATGAGGAAATCACAATGCCATATATTGTTGGTGAAACCGTTAAGGTAATTGATGGTCCTTTTAATAGTTTCAGCGGGATAATTGAAGAAGTTAACGAAGAAAAGAAAAGATTAAAGGTAATGGTTAAGATCTTTGGAAGAAAAACACCTCTCGAGTTAAGTTTCTTACAAGTAGAAAAAGAATAGTGAAGTTAAATTTAGTTTAAATTATGGCTAAAGAAGTATCTGGATTAATCAAGTTACAGATCAAAGGTGGTGCAGCTAATCCTTCTCCTCCTGTAGGTCCTGCACTTGGTGCAAAGGGTGTTAACATTATGGAGTTTTGTAAACAATTTAATGCAAGGACCCAAAACAATGCAGGAAAATTGTTACCGGTAATTATTACTGTTTTTGTTGATAAATCTTTTAATTTTATTGTAAAAAATCCTCCAGTTGCAGTTCAATTGCTAGAAGCTTCGAAGTTAAAGTCAGGTTCTGCAGAATCGAACAGGATTAAAGTCGGTTCGGTATCATGGGGTCAGGTAAAGCAAATTGCTGAAGATAAAATGCCTGATCTTAATGCATTTACAGTTGAATCGGCAATGAGAATGGTTGCTGGAACAGCAAGAAGTATGGGACTTATCGTTAAAGGTAAATCCCCATTTGAAAACTAGTTAAACTGTTCAAGAAAAGATGAATAAACTGACAAAAAACAGGAAGAAAGTTTTAGAAAAAATTGAAACTGAAAAGAAATATGATCTTAATGAAGCAGCAAGTTTAGTGAAAGACATTACTACAACAAAATTTGATGCATCTGTTGATTTAAATGTTCGCTTAGGCGTTGATCCAAAAAAAGCTGATCAAATGGTACGCGGAGTAGTAACATTACCTCATGGTACAGGTAAAAACGTTAGGGTTTTAGTTCTTTGTCCTCCGGAAAAGGAAGAAGAAGCAAAAGCTTCTGGTGCTGATCATGTTGGATTAGATGATTATATTGCTAAGATCAAAGGAGGATGGACCGATGTTGATGTAATTATAACTATGCCAAGTGTAATGGCAAAAGTTGGTCAGCTAGGTCGTATCTTAGGACCTCGAGGTTTAATGCCAAATCCAAAAAGCGGAACAGTTACTATGGAAGTTGGTAAAGCTGTAGAAGAGGTGAAAAAAGGAAAAATTGATTTTAAAGTTGATAAGTATGGAATAATTCATTCATCAATAGGAAAGGTTTCTTTTGAACCTTCTAAATTGGTTAAAAATGCACAGGAATTAATTCAAACTATTATCAAACTTAAACCTTCAGCGGCTAAAGGTACTTATATTAAAAGTGTTTATATGTCAAGCACTATGAGTCCTGGATTGCCTATTGAGGTTAAGTCAATTACTGAGTAAATTAATTATCAATTTTAAGGCTTTGTCTAATTATGACACGAAACGATAAAAATAAAGTAATTGAAGACTTAGTGGGAAAAATTAACGAATACAGTCATTTTTATTTAGCTGATATTTCTGAATTAAATGCTGAAGACACTAGCATATTAAGAAGGAAATGTTTTGAAAAAAATATTGAACTGGTAGTTGTTAAAAACACCTTGTTAAAAAAAGCTTTAGAACAATCTGAAACAAATTTTGATGAATTATATGATTCGTTAAAAGGATCTACATCAATCATATTTACTGAAATGGGCAATGCTCCCGGTAAGCTTATAAAGGAATTTCGTAAAACTCACGACAGGCCGGTATTAAAAGCAGCTTACGTTGAGGAAACATTCTATTTTGGTGATAACCAGGTTGATGTATTGTCAAGCATTAAGTCTAAAGATGAGCTTATTGGCGATATTATTATATTGCTGCAATCACCTGTGAAAAATGTTATTTCATCACTGCAATCAGGAGGAAATATATTAACAGGAATTTTGAAAACATTATCTGAAAAAGAATAATAAAAATTTTAATTAAATTAATTTTAAAACTGAAGTTAAAATGGCAGATTTAAAAAAGTTTGCAGAACAATTAGTTAATCTTTCTGTAAAAGAGGTTAATGAACTAGCAAACATCTTAAAAGAAGAATATGGTATTGAACCTGCAGCTACTGCAGTTGCTGTAGCTGGCCCTGCTGCTGATGGTGAAGCTGGTGGTACAGAAGAGAAAACTGAATTTGATGTAATTTTGAAATCCCCTGGTGGAGCTAAATTACAAATTGTTAAATTAGTTAAAGAATTAACAGGCCTTGGTTTAAAAGAAGCAAAAGCTATTGTTGATGCAGCTCCAAAAGAAATTAAAGAAGGAGTTTCAAAAGACGAAGCTGATGTTCTTAAGGCTAAATTAGAAGAAGCAGGAGCAGAAGTTGAACTTAAGTAAAATACAATTTACTAAACTCTTTATAGAAGGTTTAGGCCTGATTTTTGGGTCTAAGCCTTTTTATTGTTAATTGTAAAGTTCTTTAATAGTGTGATTTGGGTTTACTTTGCCTATAGTTAGCAAAGTAATTTTATAAGTAAAATTTAGTTCATTTTATTTTTTAATAGTATGTCTTCTAATAATAGTAATAAACGTATAAATTTTGCGCAAGCAAGCAACCCACTCGAGTACCCGGATTTTTTAGAAGTTCAAATTAAATCATTCTTCGATTTTTTTCAACTAGATACAAATCCTGATAAACGAAAAATAGAAGGATTATACAAAGTATTTAGTGAGAATTTCCCAATTACGGACACAAGAAATAATTTTGTTCTTGAATTTCTTGACTATTTCATCGATCCTCAACGTTATTCAATTGATGAATGTCTGGAGAGAGGCTTAACATATAGTGTTCCCTTGAAGGCAAAATTGAAATTGTATTGTACCGATCCTGAACATGAAGATTTTGATACAGTTGTACAGGATGTTTATCTTGGAACTATTCCTTACATGACTCCAAGAGGAACTTTTGTTATAAATGGTGCTGAAAGAGTTGTTGTATCACAATTACACAGATCGCCAGGTGTGTTCTTCGGACAAAGTTTGCATGCCAATGGTACAAAACTTTATTCCGCCAGGATTATACCTTTTAAAGGATCCTGGATAGAGTTTGCGACCGATATAAACAATGTAATGTATGCTTATATCGATAGGAAAAAGAAACTTCCGGTTACAACACTGCTTCGTGCAATTGGATATGAAAGTGACAAAGATATTCTTGAAATATTCAATTTAGCCGAAGAAATTAAAGTATCGAAAACCGGATTGAAAAAGGTTTTGGGTAGAAAATTGGCAGCAAGAGTCTTAAGATCTTGGATAGAAGATTTCGTAGATGAGGATACTGGTGAAGTTGTTTCAATAGAACGTAATGAAATTATTGTTGACAGGGAAACAATCCTTGAGAATGAACATATTGATATGGTCCTTGAATCAGGGTCGCAAACAATTCTGTTACATAAAGAAAGTCAGAATTTATCTGATTATGCAATAATTTACAATACCCTTCAAAAAGATCCTTGTAACTCTGAAAAAGAAGCTGTATTACATATTTACAGACAATTAAGAAATTCTGAACCACCTGATGAAGCAACGGCAAGAGATGTAATTGATAAACTATTCTTCTCTGATAAAAGATATGATCTTGGTGAAGTTGGCCGTTACAGAATAAATAACAAGTTAGGGCTTGATACTTCAATTGAAATAAAAGTTCTTACGAAAGAAGATATAATTCAAATCATTAAATATTTAATTGAGTTAATTAACTCAAAGGCTGATGTAGACGATATCGATCATTTAAGTAATCGTAGGGTAAGAACTGTTGGAGAGCAATTATATAATCAATTTGGGATTGGATTAGCAAGAATGGCAAGGACCATCAGAGAGCGAATGAATGTACGCGATAATGAGGTGTTTACACCTATCGATTTAATTAATTCTAAAACGCTTTCTTCGGTTATTAATTCATTCTTTGGTACTAATCAGCTATCGCAGTTTATGGACCAAACCAATCCATTAGCTGAAATGACCCATAAAAGAAGGATGTCAGCTTTAGGGCCAGGTGGATTATCAAGAGAGAGGGCAGGTTTTGAGGTCAGGGACGTTCATTATACACATTATGGCAGGTTATGTCCAATAGAAACTCCTGAAGGGCCAAACATTGGATTAATTTCTTCACTTTGTGTATATGCAAAAATTAACGATTTAGGTTTCATTGAAACACCTTATCGAAAAGTTAAGGAAGGAATTGTAAACCTTGATCCAAGCAAAGTTGTTTATTTAAGTGCTGAAGATGAGGAAGAGAAGGTTATAGCACAGGCAAATGCAGCTATTGATAATAAAGGAAATTTCATTAATCCGAAAGTAAAAGCAAGATTCGAAGCTGATTATCCGTTGGTTGAGCCAAGTGAACTTCATTTAATGGATGTTGCCCCAAATCAAATTGCATCAATTGCTGCATCATTAATACCTTTCTTAGAGCATGATGATGCCAACCGTGCATTAATGGGTTCTAATATGATGCGCCAGGCAGTTCCATTACTAAATCCTGAAGCACCAATTGTAGGAACAGGCATTGAAGCAATTGTAGCTCAAGATTCACGTATTCATACTGTAGCCGAGGAAGAAGGAACAGTTGAATATGTTGATGCTGATAAAATTATCATCCGGTATTCAAGATCTGATAATGAACGTTTTGTTAGTTTTGCTGATGATGTTGTTCAATATAACATTTGTAAATTCAAAAAAACAAATCAAAATACTTGTGTCAATTTAAGGCCAATTGTATCACAAGGTGATAGAGTTCACAAAGGTATGATCTTAACTGAAGGATATGCAACTCAGGATGGCGAATTAGCATTGGGAAGAAACCTGAAAGTTGCTTTTATGCCTTGGAAAGGATACAATTTTGAAGATGCTATTGTAATCTCAGATAGGGTTGCACGGAAGGATTATTTTACATCAATTCATATTGATGAATTTGTACTTGAAGTTAGGGATACCAAAAGAGGCCTTGAAGAATTAACTTCGGATATTCCTAACGTAAGTGAAGAAGCAACAAAGAATCTTGATGAGAACGGTTTAATAAGAATAGGTGCCGATGTTAATCCAGGTGATATTTTAATTGGAAAAATTACACCAAAAGGTGAATCAGATCCATCTCCGGAAGAAAAACTTTTAAGGGCTATTTTCGGCGATAAAGCGGGCGATGTGAAGGATGCATCATTAAAAGCACCTCCGTCACTTAGAGGTGTGGTAATTGATAAAAGGCTTTTTTCACGAACTGTTAAAGATAAAAAAATAAAAGCTGCTGAAAAACCATTACTGGCTAAAATAGATGAAGAATTTGAAAAGAAAGTACAAGAATTAAATGCTGTACTTGTTGATAAATTATTTGTACTGGTTAACGGAAAAACAAGTCAGGGGGTTAAAGACTATTATGGAGGAGATGTAATTCCAAAAGGAATTAAATTCACTCAAAAACTACTACAAGATATTGATTGCCTTAAAGTTAACCCAAATAAATGGACAACAGATAAAAATAAAAACAATCTGATTAAAGATTTAATTCATAATTACATTATTTGTAATAAAGAACTTGAAGCAAAATCAAAACGTAAAAAATACAGTGTTACAATTGGTGATGAACTGCCAAATGGAATTATTCAAATGGCGAAAGTTTATATTGCGCAAAAACGAAAAATTAAAGTTGGTGATAAAATGGCTGGCCGTCATGGTAACAAAGGTATTGTATCGAGAATAGTAAGAGAAGAAGATATGCCATTCCTGGAAGATGGAACTCCGGTTGATATTGTATTAAATCCATTAGGTGTTCCTTCAAGGATGAATTTAGGGCAAATTTATGAAACAGTTCTTGGTTGGGCTGGTAAGGAACTTGGTGTAAAATTTGCTACTCCAATTTTTGATGGAGCAAAACTTAGTGACATTACTAAATATACAGAAGAAGCGAATCTGCCAAACTTTGGTAAGACGTATTTGTATGATGGAGGAACTGGCGAAAGATTTAATCAACCTGCAACAGTTGGGATGATCTATATGCTTAAACTGGGGCATATGGTCGATGATAAAATGCATGCAAGATCAATAGGTCCTTATTCATTAATAACACAACAACCACTGGGAGGTAAAGCTCAATTTGGCGGGCAACGTTTTGGTGAGATGGAAGTGTGGGCATTAGAAGCATTCGGTGCAGCAAATATTTTACAGGAAATTTTAACTATTAAATCAGATGATGTTATGGGTAGGGCCAAAGCATATGAAGCAATAGTTAAAGGAGAATCAATGCCTGACCCGGGCATTCCGGAATCACTAAATGTTTTATTACTTGAATTACGTGGATTAGGGCTTAGTGTTAATCTTGAATAAGATATTGTGGATATTTATAAGTAATCTGATTTCTGAAATAATTAAATTATCAATATATGGCTTATAGAAGAGATAGTAAAATAAAGAGTAATTTTACCAAAATCTCTATTGGTTTAGCTTCCCCGGAAGAAATACTTGATCGTTCAAGCGGTGAGGTTTTGAAACCAGAAACAATCAATTACAGAACATATAAACCAGAACGTGATGGATTATTCTGTGAAAGAATTTTTGGTCCTGTAAAAGATTATGAATGTCACTGTGGTAAATATAAAAGAATTCGTTATAAAGGTATTGTTTGCGACAGATGTGGTGTTGAAGTTACTGAAAAGAAAGTACGCAGGGAAAGAATAGGACATATATCACTTGTAGTTCCGGTAGCACATATCTGGTATTTCAAATCTTTACCAAATAAAATAGGATATTTAATTGGTTTATCAACTAAAAAGCTTGACACTATTATCTATTACGAAAGATATGTTGTAATAAATCCTGGTGTGAAAACAGAAAAAGACATCAATTATCTTGACTTTCTTACAGAAGAAGAATATCTGGATGTTGTGGAATCTTTACCAAAAGAGAACCAATATCTGGATGATTCCGATCCTGACAAGTTTATTGCTAAAATGGGTGCTGAAGCGCTTTATGAGTTGCTTGCACGGCTCGATTTAGATGATTTATCATATACTTTACGTGATAAAGCTAATAAAGAGACATCACAACAACGAAAGAATGAAGCACTGAAAAGGCTTCAGGTTGTTGAAGCCTTCAGGGCATCTGCTGGTAAAAACAAGCCTGAATGGATGATAGTTAAAGTTGTACCCGTAATTCCACCTGAATTAAGGCCTTTGGTTCCACTTGATGGAGGAAGATTTGCAACTTCTGACTTAAATGATTTATATCGTAGGGTAATCATACGAAACAACAGGTTAAAAAGACTTATTGAAATTAAGGCTCCTGAAGTAATTTTAAGAAATGAAAAAAGAATGCTTCAGGAAGCTGTTGATTCATTATTTGATAATTCACGAAAAGCAAATGCCGTTAAAACAGACGCAAACAGACCACTTAAATCTTTAAGCGATAGCCTCAAAGGAAAACAAGGACGATTCCGTCAAAACCTTTTAGGAAAACGAGTTGACTATTCTGCACGTTCGGTTATTGTTGTTGGCCCTGAATTAAAATTAAATGAATGTGGCTTACCTAAAGATATGGCTGCTGAATTATATAAACCATTTATAATTCGAAAACTCATCGAACGAGGAATAGTATTGACAGTAAAATCAGCAAAAAAGATTATTGATCGAAAAGATCCGGTTGTTTGGGATATTTTAGAAAATATATTAAAAGGTCATCCTGTATTATTAAACAGGGCTCCAACACTTCACCGTTTGGGTATTCAGGCATTTCAACCAAAACTTATTGAAGGTAAGGCCATACAACTTCATCCACTGGTTTGTACTGCATTTAATGCTGACTTTGACGGCGACCAAATGACTGTTCATTTGCCTTTGGGCAATGCGGCAATTCTTGAATCACAAATGCTTATGCTGGCTTCTCATAATATTTTGAATCCTGCTAATGGTGCTCCAATTACCGTTCCATCTCAGGATATGGTACTTGGATTATATTACATAACTAAAGCAAGGAGAAGTACAAAAGAAAGAAAAGTTGAAGGAGAAGGATTGAAATTCTATTCTCCTGAAGAAGTTATTATTGCTTATAATGAGGG
>DAOVJU010000484.1 GCA_030632095.1 Chlorobiota bacterium | reverse complement strand
TTCTACCAAAGAAGAGATCATTTACATTACCATTTCTTAAGGAATATATTGAGAGATACGACTCAACATTTGCATCTACTATACCAACCAACATATTATTCTTATCAAAAGGCAGAAAAACAAAAATGTTTTTTTCAATAAAATATTCACCCCCCTTTGCGGTAACTATTACACTATCCTGGAGTAAATTCAATCCCTGCAACCAGTTACCAAGATACAATTTTGCATCGTGCTCAAAACCAAAAAATCCACCTTTTGTTCTTGTGAAAACTTGCTTTAATTCCTTGTTTCGGTAATAAAATATTTTAAAAACACTTATGAAATAAGTTCTATTTCCAATGATATATATTTTGTCAATTCTGCCAAATTGTCTTTGTGTGGAATCTAATTGATTTGCAAGAGAGATATAAATAAGATTTCCTGTTTTATCGGGCCTCAAATAACCAAATTCTTTTATCGCCCCTACATAAATAGTTCCCTTTTTATCAATTGCAAGAGATCTGACTGAAGAATTATTACTAACAGGTATTTGTGCCCAGCTCTCACCATCATATTCTAAAACACCGTTATCATTATTCCCAAAATACATTATACCTCTATTATCCTGAACAATTGCCCAATTTTGTTCACTGGCGTTATATTCTTTAGGAGTATAGTTGGTTATATATGGAACACCATATTTATTTACCTGTGCAAGGAGAGATAACTGACTAATAAAAAATAATATAATGAAAAATGGTGTCTTCCTCATTTCAATGGTTTAGTACATACTTGATCAAAGTAATAAAGATAAGAGGATAAAAATAAAAGACAAAATACCAATCTAAAAAAAATAGACTGGTATTTTATTTTAGTGGCTAAATCTTATACAACTATTTTATATATAGGACTTTTGAGATTAATTTATCTTTTGAAATAATTCTTATAAGATAGTTACTATTTTGCCCATTGAAGTTTATTCTGTTTAAAGTTGTATTTTCAAGTTCTTTTCGTAACAATTCCTGCCCCATCATGTTAATAACTATAATTTGTGCTTCCAGATTATCCGGATCAGTACATTTAACATAAATGTTATCTTCATAAGAATAAATATTCAATTCAAAGCTTATTTCTTCAATTTCTGTTGCTTCTCCATCGCTGGTTAAATCATCAGAAGGTGAATGCTCTGTTAAGAAATGCACAACAAACCTGTCGGCATCGTATACTGGTCCTGAAGTAAAACTATAGTCACTGCTTCTAAGGTTTATCAATACCCCTTCCATTAAATCCTCAAGATAGATATATGTTGATTCAACTAATTCTTCAAAATCGCTTGCTGTAATAGTAAATTCACCTTCAATTTCTGTTTTAAATCCCAATGGAACGGCCAGGTCATCTGTAAGTAATGGCAAACCATTCATAACCAATTGAATATCCTCTGGTATTACCGTATACAATTGTGGTATATTTTCATTATCAACAAAGCGTTTTTCCGAATCGTAATCATCCAGTCTATAAGTTGCATCCCGGAAGAAATAAATGATAGTTTCATCAGTATAAATATCATTGCTAACTTTTAATCTTAGAATTTTATTAGCAGATTTGTCATCTTTATAAAATAATTGTGAATAATGCGATCTGTCAGAATTTGCTACTGATATGGATGGGCTGACGCCAGTAACTTTAACCCAAAATGCTTGCATGCCTTGTATATATTGCGTAGCATTAATAGCATCACCATTATTATCTGTTCCGGTTTGACTGGTGGAATTATAAGTTTCAAAAACCCTGGTAGTATTGCTTGTATGTTTAGTCCTGTAGTATATTGTTGTTGAAACATCTTCGGATAAAGTAACATCATCCCAGTTCAGGGTAGAAGGATATGGATTCCCGACCAGGTGCCAGTTATTTCCTTCATCAGCTACAGGTAAACCTATACCCCCGGTATTTAAAGCGCCAGTAAATGAAACGGTTTGGCCAGGAGAAGCATATTTTACAGCATATCCTTGTCCGACTGTTAAAGGAGTAAAACTTTCAGTTGAAATTGCACTCCAGTCCGATATTGATGTATTGTATTCGTAAAGATCAGCAGCGGTTGCAAATTCATCATTTGGAGCAGCGTCACTAATTGGCGGTGAAACATAATAATACCTGTCGGCATTGGTCAAATACAACTGAACTTCAGCACTACCGGAACCTGTTATTTTACCATTATCAATAAATGAAGCTGTTCCTGTAGCAGAAGATTTAATTTTTAAAGAACCATCATTTTTTAGTGAATCATTTAAAGTAACATTAATATTTTCATCAATTTCTACTGTAGAAAGGTTGTCAATATAAATTTTATCAAAAGCAAAGTAATCGTCATTTGTACCTCCTATTGTATGAGTTGTAGCAATTCCTGCATCATCAAAAAACACTTCACCACTAGTTCCTGAAATACTTATTACATTTCCGCTTGCAGCACTATCCAACCAATTTCCTTGTAGCCTAATTTTACCCAAATTGTCTAATTCAATTCTCCCATGAGTAACCACTATTCCGAGATCAAGTGAATCATAGGTTTTATTCACGTAATTTGCACTATCAATACCTCCTGAGATAAATAAAATCGCAGTATCTTTAATAACTAATCTTGCGCCATTGTTGACTACACCTGTCTGGCTGTAAACTAAACTGGCAAACAGTATTACCGATAATAAAAGTGTAAGTTTTGCTTTCATGGTTTTTTATTTTAGATTATAAGACATTTAGATTATAGAGTACAATCAATTTTATATAGTGGCAAATTAGTTATTTTTTGAATATAAAATTCAATTTAATAGTTAATTATTATAAAAGTAATAAATTCTTACAAATAATGCGAGTTTTTTTGCAAGTTAAAATTATTATCAATTTTTTAGATTTTATTATATACTTATGACTTTATGTATTGCAAGTGGTTGCTATTTTTCAGTGCTTTTTTATAGTTATTTATTTACTTAGTTTTTTTTTAAAATTTTTAATTGAACCTGAAGATTTTAATTTTATTAAAAGCATTATAGTATTGATTTTAATTAAAGGCACAAACTAAGTCGCGCCAGTTAAGTATTTTTAAAGGATATAAAACATGCAATTAATCGAATAAGCACGCGTTAGGTTTTCACTAAACGCGCGCTATTTGTCGCTAAAAGCAGGGAAACCAGAGTATTCGTAGCGAAGACGCCATAGCCGTCAGGCTAATTGTAATAAATTCTGCTGTTTTCCATCTATATCTCAATATTTAAAGGACTAAAAAC
>DAOVJU010000443.1 GCA_030632095.1 Chlorobiota bacterium | reverse complement strand
GCTTTCCCAAAGTTTTGTTTCAACTCTTTTTATCTCGTAATCTTCAGGATCATTTGTAATTTTGTTTAAAATAGCATCAATTTTTTCAAGTTCAAGGTCAATTATATCATCCATTATTCGTTGTGCATAACCAACATGTTCTTTAAACAGTTCCCAGTTGAATTTAGCCTGTATGGTGAATGGATTTTCAACATAACCAAACAAATTAACAGCTAATAAACGACAGCTATCATAAGGGCAAAGCGGGATTTCACCGCAAGGATTGGTAGAGACAGTTTTGTAACCTAAATCAGCATAACAATCAGGAATTGATTCATTTATAATTGTATCCCAGAAAAGCACTCCCGGTTCTGCTGATTTCCATGCATTGTGAATAATTTTCTCCCATATTTCCTGTGCATTTGCTTCTTTTGTGAATAAAGGTGAGTCTGAATCAACAGGATATTGTTGCTTATATGTTTTATTGTTTATAACTGCTTCCATAAATTTGTTATCAATGCGAACAGATATGTTTGCCCCTGTCACTTTTCCTGCCTTTAATTTTGCATCGATAAAATTTTCAGCATCGGGATGTTTAATTGAAACACTAAGCATTAATGCTCCTCTTCTTCCGTCTTGTGCTACTTCACGTGTTGAGTTTGAATATCTTTCCATGAAAGGGATAATTCCGGTTGAGGTTAAAGCACTGTTCAACACCTGGCTTCCATTCGGGCGTATGTGTGATAAATCATGGCCAACCCCGCCACGTCTTTTCATTAACTGAACCTGCTCCTGGTCAATTTTCATGATACCACCATAACTATCTGCCGGCTTATCATGACCTATAACGAAACAATTTGATAATGATGCTACCTGAAAATTGTTGCCAATCCCGTTCATTGGGCTTCCCTGTGGTATAATGTATTTGAACCTTTTAAGCAAATTAAATATTTCCCCTGTAGTTATTGGGTTGGGATATTTGCTCTCAATTCGGGCTATTTCCTTTGCAATACGCATGTGCATATCATCGGGTGACGATTCGTACAAATTGCCAAAAGAATCCTTTAGGGCATACTTATTTACCCATACCCTGGCAGCTAATTCATCGCCCTTAAAATACTCCAATGATTTTCGAAATGCTTCATTATGAGTAAAAGTTTTTGGCTCAATAATAATTTCTTTAACAGTTTTTTCTTCAGTTATCATGTAACAGTTTTTTTGTAAGTTACTGGGAGCGTGAGCAATAGCACCAATTTCCACTATTCAAAAAAGCAGATGCAATTTAATTTCTTTGGCCAATATTTTAAAATCCAGTTATTAACAAAACAGAACGGCATAGCAATAGCAGCTTGCTAGTCAGCGAATTAAATCGTTAATTATTATAATTCATAAATATTTATTAACAATGAATGTCAATTTATCAACTATTTGAAAGTGCTGTATTTTCGGCGATTTTATTAATAATTTTAACAGTTGACCCGGCATTACTTGTTATATACTTTGAAGAAATCTTACCGGTTTCATTAAGAAAATATTGATCTGCTAAAAGCTTGTCAATTATTGCTTTTAATTTGTTGTAATTGTTTAAAGGAAATGCAGCTTTTAAATCAATAAGATCTAGTGCTTCCTGAAAATTAGAGTGATTAGGGCCAAAAATTATTGGAAGGCCAAATGCAGCTGCTTCAAGAATATTATGTATCCCATTTCCAAATCCCCCGCCAATATAAGCAATATCGGCATATCTGTATATTCTGGATAATAATCCAATGGTATCAATTATCAGGACTTCATAATTAGTAAGATCTTGTTGGGATATTTCTGAATATAAAATACATTTCTTTGAAATATGCTGCCTTAAAAGTTCTATTTTCTTTTGATTTATTTCATGTGGTGCAATAATGGTTTTAAAGCTTTTATCTGAGCTATTTATATAAGGTACTAAAAGATCTTCATCTTTTTCCCAGGTGCTTCCTGCAACAATAATTGGGTTTTTGTTAATAAACGATTCAATTTCCTTTACACTTTGTTTTTGACTTGCAATTTTTATTACACGGTCAAAACGGGTATCACCTGTTATAATTGAATTTTTTATACCAATTGAATTTAACAATTTTTGTGACCGTTCATTCTGCACAAATAATAATTTGAATCGCTTTAACAACTTCCTGTACCATTTGCCATACCATTTGAAAAAGACCTGGTTCTCCCGGAAATTTGCCGATACTAAAAAAACAGGTATGTTATTTTTATAAAGTTGCTCAAGGTAATTAAACCAAAATTCATACTTAATAAAAACAGCAAATATTGGATTTATAATTTGTACAAACTTTTTTGCATTTCCGGCGGAATCTAGCGGAAGGTAAAATACGTGATCGGCAATCTCATAATTTTTTCTTATTTCATAACCTGAAGGGGAAAAAAAAGTCAATACTATTTTAAGCCCTGGGAAACCTTCTTTAAGTTTTTCTATAACAGGGCGCCCTTGTTCAAATTCGCCCAGAGAAGCACAATGGATCCAAACTGTTTCATCATTCAGGTTAACGCTTTCTTTTATATCAGACATTAAATTCTTACGTCCGTTTATCCAGAATTTTGCCTTTTTATTAAATACTGATGCAATAAATATCAGGAAATAATAGATATAAAGAAAAAGTGAATAGATTAAAGACATTTTTAACATACATTCTTTTTGTTTTAGATTTGGTGTTATTTTGTGTTTTTGTGCTTTGGTGGCCAAAAAAATATGCCACAAAAACACGAAGGCACCAAATTTACTCACTATTTATTTGTTTTCAATGGAGTTCGTGTGCTTCGCTCACCAAAATATTATATTAGTAATAATAATAAATATCAGCCATTTTTTTATGAAAAGTAATGATCCAGCCAAGTTTGATCCCAAACATTAAATCCAGGCGTTTTTTTGTATCCTTAGTCATTAAATAATAGTCAAAATCCCTTCGGCTTTGTGTCCATCCCTGATAAAATTCAAAACCGGCATAAAAATTAATGATCGATTTATTATCAAAATGCAAGTAAGCAATAGTTTCTTTTAAAGCAAATCCATTGGTTAGCCGGTCATAGCCTTTTATATATTCTCCAAGTATTTGCGGTGAATCTTCGTTTTTATTCTGAATTTTAATTTTATGTTGCAACAATCCCCCGCTTAACATAATATATATCCCTGAATTCGGGTTTGGTTTTTTAAAAGAATACAAATAACCAAATTGCGGGCCTGTATAAAAACCTCTTTCTGATATTACAATATCTGCATATTTCCCTAACTGGTTAATAATCTCTCCATCATTGGTTTTAATATGATCGAGTATTTCATCTTCTTTAACCTGGTTGCCAAACATACCCGAATAATCATAGCCAATTAAAATATTCGATTTGGTTTTAGCAAGAAAAGAAAAGCTTACAGATGAATTTGCTCCAAACCTGTCGGCCAAATCACCTCCTGGTACAAGTAACGCATAATTAATCCTGAACATAGGAATAAAAATGGAAGTATCTTTAATACCCTGGGAGAAAGTATTAAATGATAAAGTAAATAATAGTATTGAAATCCAATGGCGCAATGTTATCATTAATATTTACCCACAAATGTAATATTTATTGGTTAATGAGTGAAATAGTTGAAATCTTGTAAGCGGTCACAGGGTTAATGAATAAATTGTTCAATTGTTCAATTGTTCAATTGTTCAATTGTTTCATTGTTCAATTGTTTAATACAAATAATATGGAAAAGAAGTATTTATAAATGAATAGTTAATAATCTCACTGTTTAATCGTTATTTTTAGGTCTCAATATTATTTAATT
>DAOVJU010000279.1 GCA_030632095.1 Chlorobiota bacterium | reverse complement strand
ACCAGGTTGCCATTGGTGAAACCACTTATGGTGGCAGGTCTGAACTTTTTGATAGTACCGGAATGCTTGATTACGGAAGTTTAATGTATTTAGCATTGAAAAGGGCTAAAACTGCTCGTGAAGCCATAATGATTATGACTGATTTAGTTGCAGAATATGGATACTGTAGTGTAGGTGAATCTTTATCTATATCAGATCCGAATGAAGTATGGATCATGGAAATGATTGGTAAGGGACCTGGAGGAAAAGGTGCTGTTTGGGTTGCAAGACAGATACCAGATGGTTATGTTTCTGCTCATGCTAACCAGGCAAGAATAACTACGTTTCCTTTTAGCAAGAAGAATGATTGGTTTAATTACAAACAAACTACATTCCATTCAAAGGATGTAATTTCTTTTGCCAGGAAAGAGGGCTACTTTAAAGGGAATGATGAAGATTTTAGTTTTTCTGATACATATGCCCCGGTTGATTTTGGTGGTGCCCGCTTTTGTGAAATAAGAGTTTGGTCAATGTTTAAAGATGTTAATAGTGACATGAGCCAGTATTGGGAATATGTTAAAGGTAATGTTACGCATAATGAAAAAACGGGTTATGCCAACAATAGGATGCCTTTATGGATTAAACCAGATCGAAAAATTACATCGCATGAAGTAATGAATTTTATGAGGGATCATTTAGAAGGAACAGAACTTGATATGACAAAAGATTGGGGAGCTGGTCCTTTTTGTGTTCCTTACCGCTGGAGGCCATTAACCTGGAAAATTGATAGCATAGCCTATTTCAATGAAAGAGCAACTTCAACTCAACAAACCGGATTTTCTTTTGTTGCACAAGGACGATCATGGATGCCGCCTCAAATTGGTGGAATTTTTTGGTTTGGTGTTGATGATGCAGCCAGTAGTGTATATACACCAATGTATAGTGGAATTTCAAGTGTACCACAAGCTTTTGCCAAAGGAAATGGAAGTATGATGGAATTTAGCTTAGATGCTGCATTCTGGGTATTTAATATGGTTTCAAATTTTGCTTATACCAAATATAGTTATATCCATCCTGAAATCAAGAAAATTCAGCAAGATCTGGAGGAGCAATATATTGAGCAAACTGCAGAAATTGATCAACAATCTAAAGAATTATACAGTAATAATAAAAAAGAAGAAGCAATTAAGTTAATAACTGATTATACATTAAAGGCCGGGGAACAATCATTCCGTGAATGGAAGAAATTGTATGCCTATTTGTTTACCAAATATATGGATGGTAATGTTAAGGAGCCTAATCCGGGACAACTAAATCCTAAATTAGAACAGCCTGGTTATAGCGATGCATGGTATAAAGAACTTGTTAAAAAAACTGGTGATCAGTTTGAGATGAAGGGTGAAATGAGTCATTAAAAGCATATTTCAAAGAAAAATTATGAACCTGATAAGTTATTTCTTATCAGGTTTTTTTGTTTAAAAAATCTGCTGGTTCGGTATTTATTTATAATCCCAAACTATGCATTAAGCAAGCTACTTTATATATATTTTCTTTGTCTGATGCTCTTTTCTCCATTTACTGTCAACATTCCTTCAAATCGGATGTCATTTGATTTCAAAAGTTCAGTCAGATATTCTCCTGATTCTTCCGGTTGAAACTCTTCTCACCTTAAATATATTATACCTGCTTCCGGTTTATATCCTTTCCTGAAAATTAATTCTCCATAGTCTCTATCAAATGTCAAAATTGTTCTTTCTTCTATAGTCGCAATTTCAATAACTTCACTGTCTAAAATACCAGCAAATTCAATTCCAATAGCTTTGATATCATAACCAGCATTTTTCAATATTCTCACACTTGTTAGTGGGAAATTTTCGTTTGCAAGCAATTTCATCAGATAGTTTTCAATGGTTCAATATACATTAAACCATCTTTCAAGCATTCTTGGATATACATGAAAATAGCTTGCATATTTTCTTTAGTTAATCGGGGGTGATTTTCAATTATCTTTTGTTCTGTCCAGCCAGAAGCCAATAAGTTAATTATATGTTCAACAGATAATCGTGTTCCTTTAACAACAGGTTTTCCAACCAGTATTTTGTCATTAATTTCTATATGGTCTTTCCAATTCATATTTCGAATTTACAACTTTTTTCTGATAATTTAGCAAATAGCATCATAGGCTGAACGACATTATTATTTCGTTAAGTTAGTAAAAGTTAAAATTTCACTAATTTAATTTTATATCGAACTCAGGTTATTATTATGAACTTTCGGATGACATATCCGAAAGTGCAGAGAAATGTAAGTGCTAAAATGTTAATAAATAGGCAGGAATGTTTATTCTTCTTCAATATTTTAGTATAATTCACTGCCATAAATAAAAAATTATTTGTAACATTGCACCCTGTTTTAAAAAACTTGTAATTCACGAAAAACACAAGAGCAATGGACTTAATGAAAGTAGTTGAAGATCAGCATATTTTGGAAAATAATTATCCGGAATTCAAAAGCGGGGATACAATAACCGTTTATTATAAAATAAAAGAAGGAAACAAAGAACGAATTCAGCAATTTAAAGGAGTTGTAATTCAGCGAAGAGGATCAGGAATGACAGAAACTTTTACGGTAAGAAAAATGTCTGGAAATGTTGGTGTTGAAAGAATTTTTCCAATAAATTCCCCTTTTATTGATAAAATTGATATCACAAAAAAAGGTAGCGTAAGACGCGCCCGTTTATTTTATTTACGGGGACTAACTGGAAAAAGGGCCAGAATTAAAGAAAAAAGGTTTTAATCAAGATTTCATATTAAAAAACCCGGATTTTCCGGGTTTTTTTATTTTTCTATTATATTAAATTCTGTTCTTCTGTTTAGCGCCCTTCCTTTTTTAGTGTTGTTATCTGCAACAGGCTTGCTTTCACCATAACCTTTGTATAACATCCGATTGAAATCCACACCATTATTTCCCAGATAATTGTAAACTGCTTTGGCCCTGTTATTGGATAATCTCAAATTGAAGTTGTCATCGTCAATATTATCAGTATGCCCTTCCAATTGGAACTTGATATTCGGATTTTCATTTACGAATTCAATAAAATTATCAAGTACTATCATACTAATAGTGTCTAACTCAGATGAATTAAAAGCAAAATATATATTATGAAGTTTCACTTTTACACCTACTTCAATTGGTTTAACTTCAATATCAATATTTATTGGATTTTCATAGATTTCTTCGTCAGGTTTAATATATCTTGAAGTAAATGAATAGTTGGGTTTCTTAACAGTCATAATAAATTCTTCTTGTGGTTTCACTGAAACTGCAACTGCATACATACCTGTAAGCTTGTCAACAAGCGCTTCTGTTTTGCGATTATTCTTTGTGCTTTTTAATTCAACTTTTGCATCAATTAATACATCACCCTTTTCATCAAGTAACCTGCCTTTTACAAATAGTACTTTTTCAGGTCTTGCATCTTTATAAAGATCAAAAGAATATATATCCCAACCTCCTTTACCATCTAATTTATTTGAGGAAAAAAATGCTTTTTTACCATTTGTACTAACTATAAATCCTAAATCATCATCCTTAGTATTTATTGGATATCCAATGTTCAATGGTTCTGACCACTCTCCATTTTTTTGAAGTGTCGAAAAATAAATATCAAATCCACCCATTCCAAATCTGCCATCAGATGAGAAATATAGTGTATGGCTATCAGAATGCATAAAAGGCGATTTGTCATTACCCTTTGTATTAATTACATGACCTAGATTTTCAGCTTTACTCCATTTTCCGGTACTTTTTTTCTTACTTTGATAAATATCTATTCCCCCTAAACTTTCTTCACGGGCACTTGCAAAATATAGTATTTTTCCATCAGCAGTTACAGAAGGCTGGCCTTCCCATGTATTTACACCGTTTACATTCTCACCCAGGTTTAGTAAAGAAGTCCAACGGCCATCTACAAAGTTTGAGCTGTAAATATCACAATTCTTATACGGCATATTATTTACGCTGGTAAATTCACATATGGTAATAAATAAATGATTGTTATCTATTGTAATACTTACAGCTCCTTGATTTCTACCATCGTTAAATGGATAGGGCATTGATTTTCCCCTTGCAAATATCTCATGCCCCTGGCTTGTTGTATCAATCCTGTAACTTACAGTAAATATCTCTTTTTCAGTTTCAGTTAATTCGTTTTTTTCTCTGGTCAGATACCGGAATGTATAAAGCATAAATTCATTATCTGGTGAAAGAAGAGGCAGGAATTCATCATAAACTGTACTTATACCTTCAAGGCTGACTGGCTTAAATTCTACCGGATTAGTTATGAGTTTAAAATATGTATTGCAATTTTTCAATCTTTCTAAGGCAATCATTATCCTGTCATCTTCTATTAACGTTTTTGTAACAAAAACATCTAAATTCTCTTTTGCCTTATTATATTGCTTTATATTGTAATAGAACATTCCTAAAAAATAAAAAGCCAGATATTCTTCATGCTGTGGACATATCTCAGTTACTTTGCTGAAATATTTTTCAGCTCTTGAAAAATACAGATCTAAAAAGCGGATATGGTTAATATCATCAAGGGCTTTTATTGCTTTTGTATAATAAATATGTCCTAAAATGTAATAGGCCTGTGCATAGTCAGGTTCAAGTTTAATGGCTTCAAGTAGTAAAGTGCAACCTTCTTTATCACTATATTTTAGCGCGCTGATGGCTTCATTTAATAATCGTAATGCTTTTTTATTATCAATAGGCGGACAATGTGAATTCTCTTGTGCAACACTATACTTTGTCAGAAGAAGGATAGCAAGAAGACTTAAAATGTAGTATCTTATCATTTAATTTCTATCATTTTTTGGCAGAAAATTAATAAGTTAATTGAGTTGCCTAGATAATTATTTAGAAATAGTTTTGCCACAGATTGACAGATTTTTTCTGATTAATTAACCAAAATAACAATTAACCTGTTTGGTTCAGGCTTGCCTTCGCAAACTAAAGTTTGCTATGACAAACGAATGCTTATCCAGGTTAAGTACTTAGAAATTTTAAAGCTTAATACCAAAATACTAAAACCAAATTACAAACAAATTCAAAACACCAATGGCTGTATATTAATATCATAAAGCATCAGCCTTTTTTTGTGCATCTTTTCTTATATTATCAGCTTTAACTTTTGCTTCATTTATTAAGTTAGCAGCTTTTACATCAGCTTCGCTATTTAACTTATCTGAGCTTTTTTTAGCTTCTTTTACAAGTTTTTTAGCAGATTCCTGTGCTATTTTTTTCTTAATGATATTATTTCCTGCTTTACTAATTAATTCATCGCCTTGTTTTTCAGCTTCAGCAATTAATTTATCACCGGCTGTTTTAGCTTCCTGTTTGATTTTAACTGCTGCTTTTTCGGCTT
>DAOVJU010000150.1 GCA_030632095.1 Chlorobiota bacterium | reverse complement strand
CTATAAACATTTTTTCTTAGAAGCAGGAATAAGTAAAATAATGCATGTCAGGCGGGGAGATTTTAGTTCATTACCTTTTTGGATAATATTTCAAATAGGTTATGTATACGATTTTCGGGCGAAATAATATATGACATCAAGTTTCTTTTCCAGCTTTCAATATCATGCTATGCCTAATTATATATTAAAGAAAATAATCTAAACAATCTGCAAACATGCTGTACCTTAAAGCCTGATAGTGAATATTGCCAAAGATTTATCAATTAATTAAGTAACTTTATCCGATTACATAAGTATATATTGTATCTCATTTACTTTATCTTATATTCTGTACCAATGATATATAATTTAATTAAAGTAGCTCTCCGCAACATTAGAAAAGATGCTGCCTATAGTTTAATAAATATTTTTGGCATAACCATTGGCATGGCAAGCAGCCTTTTTATTTTAATGTATATTTTAGACGAGTTAAGGTATGATAAATACCATGAGAATGCTGAAAACATTTATAAAGTAGTTTCACATATAAGCGAACCGGATGATGAATTCGTATGGCCTGTTGCACAAATTCCGTTTGCTCCACAAGCAAAAGAAGATTATCCTGAAGTGGAAAACTATGTGCGCTTTATTGATATGCGCCGTACATTATTTAAAAGAAACAATTTGAAATTCTATGAAAATGATGTTTTTTATGTTGACTCCACAGTATTTAATGTTTTTACTTATGAATTTGTTGAAGGCAGCCCGGAACATGCGCTGGATGAACCAAATACAATTGTACTAACCGAAACTTTTGCTCATCGCTATTTTTCAGATGAAAGCCCGATAGGACAAACTATTGAAACATCTGCAGGAGACATATTTAAAGTTACATCTGTAATAAAAGATGTTCCTTCTTATTCAAACCAAAACTTTTCTGCGTTGATTTCCCGTAACACTCTACCGGCAGAAATTGGTAGCTGGGGTAATTTTGGCGTAAATACTTATTTATTATTACCAAATGGATATGATCATAAATTGCTTGAAAAAAAATTCCCAAAGTTGTATGAAAAATTTATGGCTGAGATATTTGAACGCATGGGCATAAAAATAGAATACATCCTTCAACCAATTTTAGATATTCATTTTCAACAAGCAGGTAAAAGAGAGATGGAAAAAAATGATAATTCTAAATATTTATCAATCTTTGCTTATGTAGCATTATTTATTTTGTTCATAGCATGTATAAATTATATAAACCTTGCAACCGCCCGGTCATCAAGGCGTGCAAAAGAAGTTGGAATAAGAAAAGTTGTTGGGTCGAATCGCCGCCAGTTAATTTGGCAATTTATAACTGAATCTATTGTAATAACTATTTTTTCCCTGGCTTTAGGTATTATTCTGGTTAATTTGCTATTACCTTTTTTCAACAATGTCTCTCATAAACATATTGATCCTGAATTTCTTTTAAATACCAGGATTATTGCATCCATAATTTGTATTGTATTATTTGTTGGAATTATCGCGGGAAGCTACCCTGCTTTCTTTTTATCAAAATTTGATCCTGTGAATGTATTAAAGGGAAAACTTGCTCAAAGCAGAGGGAATGTTTTGTTTAGAAAAATATTGGTAGTTATTCAATTTTCTATTTCAATTTTCATGATAATCAGCACCTGGGTAGTTTTTGACCAGGTAAAATTTTTAACAAGTAAAGATTTAGGGTTTAATAAAGAAAATGTTGTTGTAATATCTCTTCCATCCCGCGAAATTCGCAGGCAATTTCCTGTTTTAAAAGAAGCGTTGCTTAAAAATCCAAAAATTAAATCTGTTGGGACTACTTCTACCAGGGTTGGCAAAGGATCAGGAAAAATAATTCTCTTAATGGAAACATCAGAAGGTATGGTTGAAAAAGGAATAAACCTCTTAGGAGTAGATCCGGATTTTGTAGAAGCTTTAAAATTTAAATTTATTGAAGGACGAAATTTTTCAGAAGAAATGATGTCTGATACTTTAAGCAGTGTTATTATTAATGAAACTTTGGCAAAAAGAATGAATTGGGATGATCCAATTGGTAAAAAAGTACAGATTGGCAGAGACACTGCATCTCCTCCTGCCCGTGTAATAGGGTTAATTAAAGATTACCATCAAACCGGTTTGTATAACGAAATTGAATCATTATTATGGTATTACAGGTATAATAACTATTTGCTTCATGCAAAAATAGCACCATTTGACATAGCTGAAACAGTTCAATATATTGAAGATGAATGGAATAAATTATTTCCTGATCAGCCTTTTGAATCTACATTTTTAGAGGATGAAATAAATGCTCAGGTTGAAGGGGATGAAAACAGGGGAGTGATTTTTTCAACATTTTCAATTCTTGCTGTGTTAATTTCATGTCTTGGATTATTTGGACTCTCTTCATTTACTGTAGATCAAAGAAAAAAAGAAGTAGTAATACGAAAAATTTTAGGCGCTGACACAAATAGTATTATTTATCTTTTATCAAAAGAGTTTTCAGCTCTTGTTTTTATTTCAATAGCTATAACTATTCCAATAGCTATTTGGTATTTGAATTTATGGCTTCAGGATTATACCTATAAAACCGATCTGAATGTTTTTATTTTTGTTTTATCTGCTTTGGCAACAATAGTAATTACATTACTTACTGTAAGTTTCCATATAGTAAAAGCTTCCAGGGCAAATCCAGCGGATATGTTGAGTGACGAATAAGCATAGATCTTGTTAAATACTGAAGAAGATTTCAAATTACCTGTCAATATTGTTATTAATGAAGAAACTATTGTTTTTTTTACTAACTTTTTTCACTGCAATTTATAACTTAATAAAGTATCCCATGAAAAATCTAATTAATCGCAAAATCGACTTAAGAAAATCACTTTTACTAATTTTAATTTTCCTTTCTGTATTTATCCTAATGAGCTGTGCTGAACAAACTGTTGAAGAAGTCGAAAATCCGGATAGATTTTTAAAAGGATTATTACATGGCTTTATTATTTTATTTAGTTTTATCGGAAGCTTATTTGCAGATTTTGAAATATATTCTTTCCCTAATTCCGGTGTTTTGTACGATTTCGGTTTCCTTTTGGGAGCATCCATATTTTTTGGCGGTAGTGGTGCAAGCTCTCGTAAAAGAAAAAAATATAGATATTCCGACAAAGACTGATTATAATTTCATTTATTGGTTTATTTTTATATTCGTAATCAATATTAAATATATATTATCATGAGAAGAATATTCAAAGCTATTTTAATACTAATTATTCTTATTGCCATTACATTTGTATTACTAATTGCTTATGCTACTATCTCCGATTATAAGCCCGATTTAACTACTGAAGTTTTTACTTCTGAAAATCCGGATGTATTCACTGATAGCATGGAAATAAACTTATTGGTCTGGAATATTGGCTATTGCGGATTAAGTAAAGACATGGACTTCTTTTATGACGGAGGTAAAAACGTACGAACAACAAAAGAAAATGTTTTAAATAACATAAAACGTGTAAAGAAATTTTTACTTCAGAACGACAGTGTTGATTTCTATCTCTTACAAGAAGTTGACAGGCACTCAAAACGCAGTTATAAAACCGGGCAGTTTGACACTCTGAATACTTGTCTTAAAAATCATGCAGGCCAGTTTGGTAAAAACTATGATGTTTGGCATGTTCCTGTACCTTTTTCAAATCCTATGGGAATTGTTGAATCAGGTATAGCCACTTTTACCAAATATGTACCAAAATTTTCAGTTCGGTATTCTTTTGAAGGAAATTATGTGTGGCCTAAAGGATTGTTTATGCTCGATCGTTGTTTCCTGGTAAACCGTTACCTGGTTAATAATGGAAAAGAATTGATTGTAATTAATACCCATAACTCTGCATATGACGATGGAAGCCTTAGAAAAAGCCAAATGGAATATCTTAAGACATTTCTTATAGAGGAATATAATAAAGGTAATTATATAATTGTAGGTGGAGATTGGAATCAATCGCCAATGGAACTTGATTATAATTTTACATATGTTTTTGATACAATTTGGCACTCAAAAATTGATAAAAATTATCCTGAACCAGGCTGGACATGGATGTTTGACAACAATGTTCCAACAAATCGCAGGTTAAAATGGCCATTTAATCCCAAAACATCTCTAACTACGGTAATTGACTTTTACTTAATATCTCCGAATATTAAAATGCTGGAAGTTAAAACCATTGATTTAGAATTTGAAAACTCCGATCACCAGCCGGTATTGGCAAAGGTCAAGCTGAAGAAATAAATAATAGAAATTAATCAGGAAATGGCAAATACATACACCAAAATTTACATTCAGGCCGTATTTTCACCACAGAATCGTGAATATTTAATTCACAAAAATTGGGAAGACGAGTTATTTAAATACATAACCGGAATAGTGCAAAATAATGGCCATAAAATGCTCTCAATTAATGGAATGCCTGATCATATTCATTTGTTTTTCGGGATGAAACCAAATCAATCATTATCCGATTTAATTCGTGATGTAAAATCAAATTCATCGAAATGGATAAATGAAAAACGATTTGTTCGCGGAAAATTCTTGTGGCAAGAAGGTTTTGGTGCATTTTCGTATGGACATTCGCAATTGGATAATGTGATTAATTATGTGATGAAACAAAAGGAACATCATAAAAAACAAAGTTTTAAAGACGAATATTTATTGTTTCTGAAAAGGTTTGATATTGAATTTAAAAACGAATATATATTCAATTTTTTTGATTGATAAAAATATTTCATCCCTACGGGACTTAAATTTCCGTTGGATATTTTTATATAAATATTTTGCCCCTCTGGGGCTTCATTAAATCTGTGAGACTTTATACTTTTTATTCGTTTACAACCCAAAAAAGTATAAAGTCGAACTGATCCCGAAAGCGAAGCGTATCGGGATATGGGGTCTTATTCCCCGCTGCCTGCAGCGAAATAAAAAAGAATATTGTGCCACTTTAATACCTCGTCTCTGCTTGTAGCGAGATGGTTTACATACTCAAGACAGTTCCGTAGGAACGAAATATTTATAATTAAGGAACAATCTTTATACAAAAGTCCCGTAGGGATGAAATATTAAAACGAATAATAATTAATCAATAAAAAATACAAACATGCGACTCTTCAAAAACATTATCCTCGGAATTATCGTATTCATTTTGCTGGCAATTATTACAAGTTACTTTTTCATTCAAAATATTTCAGAAAAAGCATTACCTGATTATAATGAAAACATCGTTTTGAATGAATTAACCGATGAAGTCGAAGTCTTTCGTGATGAGTTTGCCGTTCCTCATGTATATGCAAAAAACGAAACTGATCTTTATAAGGCAACCGGTTATTTAATGGCACAGGACAGGCTTTGGCAAATGGACCTGATGCGAAGAGCAACTTATGGAAGGCTTTCTGAAATATTTGGCAAAGACATGATCAAAACAGATCAATTGTTAAGATCTTTAAGAATTCCGGAACAGTCATTCAAGATCATATCTCAAATGGATGTAAAAGTTATAAATGTAATGGAAGCATTCTCAAGTGGAGTTAATCAATTTATAGCTGAAAATATTGGAAATCTTCCTCCTGAATTTACAATTCTTGGCTATGATCCGGAAAATTGGGAACCTGTACATTCTGTTAATATTGTTGGGTACATGGGCTGGGACTTGAAAATGGGATGGAATTCAGAAATTATGCTTTACAAAATTGCAGAAAAAGTAAATACCGGAATGCTAAATGAACTTATTCCAGATTTGAATAAACAAAAGACGACAATTGTTCCTGATTATATAAAGACAATAAAAATGGAACTGGTTTCAGACTTAATAGATCAAAATTCTAAACTAAAAGAATTAGGATTAGAAGTACTTAATGCAAGCAATAGCTGGGCAGTTTCCGGGGAAAAAAGCACAACTGGAAAACCAATTTTTGCCAACGATATGCATTTGGGATTATTTGCACCAGGGGTTTTTTATCAAATTCATCAGGTTATCGAAGGTGAATTAAATGTTACCGGTGTCGCCTTTCCCGGGTCTCCGATTGTAGTTAGTGGCCATAATGACAGCATAGCCTGGGGTATGACTAATATTATGGCAGATGCAATTGATTTTTATGTTGAAACAATAAATCCTGAAAATCCTTACGAGTATAAACTAGACGGAAAGTGGGAAAAAATGGAAGTTCGTGTTGAAAAAATTAAAACTAAAAATGGTGAAATTGTTGAAAAAGAACAAAAATATACACATCGCGGGCCAATAATATCTGAATTTAAGGATTTTGATGATAAGGCTATTTCAATGAGATGGGTTGGTAATGTATTTAGCCCTGAATACAGTCATGAATATACTGCAATATATTATTTAAACAGGGCTAGCAACTGGACAGATTTTCGGAATGCTGTTAAGACATTTATCTCATTAAATCAAAATATTGTTTATGCCGATGCAAACGGGAATATTGGCCTTCAAGCATGTGCCAGCATTCCTATAAGGACAGGTAATGGTATAAATATTAATCCAGGAGATACCTCCCTCTATGACTGGAAGGGAATTGTCCCCTTCGATGAACTCCCATATAGTTACAATCCGGAATGTGGACATGTTTCAGCTGCAAATAATAAAACAGTAGATAGTACTTTTGGACATTATATTAGTCAATGGTTTTATCCTCCATATAGAATAGACCGAATTAGAGAATTGCTTGAGGAAAAAGATAAATTATCGGTTGATGATTTCAAGAAAATGCACATTGATCAAAAATCAAAGCATGTTGAGAAAATGCTTAATGATATGATAGAAATTATTTCAACTACAAAAAGCTTAAATAAAAATGAGAAAATTGCTTTAGAACAATTAGAAACATGGGATAAAGTACTTTCTAAAACAAGTGTAGCAGCTTCAATTTTTGAAACATTTTACCTTAAAATGATAAAAAATACAATGAAAGATGAATTAGGAAAAGATTTGTTCGAAAAGTACTTTTCAATCAGATTATTGGTAATGAATGGATTTGAAAATATTTGGATGAATGATTCTTCTGCATGGTATGACAATATTAAAACTAAAAAAGCAGAAACCCGGGCAGACATAATCATTGAAAGTTTTAAGGATGCTGTTAAAGAGCTTGAGAAAATGCAGGGCAATAATATTGATGACTGGGAATGGGGAAAAATTCATCAATTAATATTAGAACATCCAATGGGAAAGGTAAAGCTATTAGACAAAATTTTTGAATTAAATACTGATGCTTACCCGGTTGGTGGAAGCTTTCATACCATAAGCCCCTATTCAAATAAATCTTTCAATGACCATTATGTAGTAGGTTATGGGCCATCACAAAGGCATGTTTATAACACCGCTAACTGGGATGAATCATTTTCAGTAATTCCAACAGGAATATCAGGAATTCCGGCAAGCCCGTATTATTGCGACCAGACAAAATTATATGTGAATGTTGAATACCATAGCGACTTTGTGTCCAGAGATAAGATTGAGGAAGATGCTAAGTATAAAATGAAGTTTGTTTTGGAATAAGATAAGTATAAATGATGTCCAAAAGGTATCAGCTAATCGGGATTTGAAATCCCGATTTTATTTTCTTTCGGATTTAGAACCAAGTTGAGCAAAGGGCTTAAATAAGTCTTAGAAAAACAGTTAGAAACTACCTGTCATTTCCCCGTTGTAGTTATAGCAAAGCGCAAATTCTCCTTCGTAGCGAGACAACCAATAAAATTATTTGTTAAATAATATAATGACACATAGGAGAAAAAACTTAACCCATTTTGCAGCTATTGGTTCATAACTCCCTGACATCAAGAGCTGTCAAT
>DAOVJU010000159.1 GCA_030632095.1 Chlorobiota bacterium | reverse complement strand
TTTTGCACAAATTCCCTTTTGCTTAATAAAGAAGGCAAACCCAGGGGAACTGTAATATTAGATTATCAAAACACTAAAACAAAAAGATGGTATCATGTAGCAAACAGTATTATTGACTGGATTGATGGCGATAAGGTAAAAATTGAAATAGGTGTTGACATAACCGATTATAAAAATGCCGAAACAGCTTTACGAAAAAGCGAAATAAACCACAGAACGTTTTTACAAAATTTAGATGGTATTAGTTACCAGACAAAACTCTACAGTTTTAACCCTTTGTTTATTTATGGAAAAGTTAAAGAGATTACGGGATACGAAATTAAAAATTTTATACACAAAGTAATTAGCTGGGATCAAATAGTCCATCCTGATGACAAACATTTACTTGATGACAGAAGTTATCCGGTTAACGAAAAAGAAAGTGTTAACTGTGAAAAAACATATAGGATCATAAGAAAAGACGGTACAATAAGATGGCTAAACGACATTAGCAGTCATATTAAATTACCAGATTTTGACATGCCCATAACAAATGGAATTATATATGATATTACTGATAAAAAATTAGCACAAGAAGCTATTATTGAAAATGAAAGAAAATATCGTTTAATTTATGAAAACAGTGCAATTGGTATTATAAGTTCTTCGATAAAGGACCTTATGTTTATTAATGTTAATCAAAAGTTTTCTGAAATAATTGGTTATACAAAAGAAGAATTGTACAAGATGTCACTTGTTGATATTACATACCCTGATGATTTGCCTGATGATAAAAAAAGAATTGATAAATTACTACAAGGTAAAACATCAACTTTTAGTAAAGAAAAAAGATATATACATAAAAATGGAAATATAATTTGGGGAAACATAACAGTCTCCTTAATTCGTGATGATAAAGGAAAACCTTATTACCTGACTGCAACCATTGAAGATATAAGCAAGCGAAAAAAAGCTGAAGAAATACTCTTAAAATCAGAAGCCAGGCTAAAAGAACTAATTGCAACCAAGGATAAGTTCTTCTCAATTATTGCGCATGATTTAAAAAATCCATTCAATACAATGTTGGGTTTCACAGAATTATTAATGGATAATGCTAAAGAGTATGATACGGAAAAGAACCTGGAAATTATCAGCATTTTAAATGAAACTGCCCAGAATTCATACCGGTTACTGGAAAATTTGTTAGAATGGTCAAGGACACAAACAGGAACAAAACAGTTTAACCCCAGAAAAACACAATTAAGTAAAGTTGTTGATTTTAACATACAGCTTTTAAGAAAATCTGCCCAAAACAAGAATATTAAACTTTTATCAATGGTAAAAGATAATATTTTCGTTCATTCTGATATTGATATGTTGAATACCATTTTAAGGAACCTGATTTCAAATGCTGTAAAATTTACACTTACCAGAGGTAAGGTTTTGTTAACTGCCGAAAAATATAAAAGCATAAAGAACAACAATGAAATTAAAATTTCGGTTATTGATAATGGTATAGGAATTAGAAACGAAGATTTTGAGAAACTCTTCCGAATTGATATAAACCATTCAACAAAGGGAACCGGAAATGAATTCGGATCAGGACTTGGATTAATTCTGTGTAAAGAATTTGTAAATAAACACAATGGGAAAATTTGGGTTATAAATAATAAAGATTCAAAAAGCAAGCTTAATTTTACATCAGGATGTAATTTTAGCTTTACACTTCAGGAATGGCAAGATTAAAAATCTAAGCGTTCATAGAACGCTGAAATTTCAAGCTGTGAACGGTTACGAAATATCTAAGAATCAAGAGATATGAACCATGAGCCAAGATTCATTACATCAAATGTTTATTATTTGTCTTTTATCTTAATTAAATGTTAGTTTTTCTAATAGGTTTTATGGGTTGTGGAAAATCAACCTTAGGCAAAAAAATTGCAAATAAGCTTAACTGGCAATATATTGATCTTGATATTTATATTGAAAAAACAAAAAACAGAACAATTGACGAAATATTCCGTAATGAAGGTAAGATAAAATTCAGAACTTATGAACATGAAGTTTTATTAGAAATTATCAAATCAGAAGATAATTTTATTATTTCTACCGGTGGAGGAACACCATGTTATCATGATAATATGCAAATAATGAACGATAACGGAATTACAATCTATTTAAAATCAGGATTTGGGCTTCTTTTTTACCGGCTTAGAAATTCGAAGAAACAAAGGCCACTGATAGTTAATAAAACAGATCCCGAACTTCAATCATTTATCCTCAAAACACTTGCTAAAAGGGAAAAGTATTATAAAAGATCAAAATATACTTTTGAGATAAAAACCATTCAATTATCAGCTGTAATTAATGCAATTGAATCAGATATAAATTATCCAGGTTAAGAAACTATAAAAATAATTTTCTGCTAAAAAGAGGATGCCACTTCATACTTTGAAATCATCAATTGAAAAGACATCCCCTTTTGTTTCAGGTGTTATTTACTTATCATCATCTTACAGTTTTCTGTTGCCTGCCTGTTTTTATATAATACTAACTGGTAAATGCCTTCTTTATAGTTATCATTAGAGATGCTTACAATATTTTCATTTGCCCCGACCGGATACTCCGCAATCAGTTTCCCCTGGATATTATATATCCTGATAACAGCTTTTTGCCCTTTTTCAAGACTAACTATTATTTGTGATAAACCAGTTACAGGATTAGGGATCACTCTTAAAACTCCCTGATCAATAATATCTTTCAAGTCACCATTTTCAATTTCACTTAAAATGGCCATGTTTAGTTTTCCGGTTTTACCGGTTTCTTTTACATCACCGGATTTGTTTTCTTCAGTTTCCTCATATTCACACAGTGAGTATGCTTCTTCTATTTCATCTGCCTGTATATTGCCTTCTTCTATTGCTATTTCCGTTTCAATAAGGCACAGTACATAATTTATGTAATCCAGGTCGTCTTCTTCAGCATTATTTAGCATTTTATTTAATAGTTTAATTGCCTTTTTGCTTTCACCTGATATATGAAGTACATGTGCCATATCAATACCGGTAAATAAACTGTTATGATAATCATTGGCAAAATCTTTCCTGAGCAGTTTAGCCTTAACTTTTAATGCTTTCTTAATCATATTATTCTCTGCTGTCTTATTTTCTATTTCTCCGTTTTCCAATGCACTTCCCAGTGCCCTGCCCATATAATTATACGCCAGGCCTATATACCACTTATCTTTCGTGTTTGGTTCATCTATCTCGTACAGCATGATCTCTCCCAGTAAATCAATTGCTTCTTCATTGTTTATCGGGTTATTAATATCTTCAATAAAAGCAATAACCTGGTTTACAGCATCATCAAGATATGTATCTGGAAAATTTGTTGTATTAATGATACTTGCTTCAATTGGCGGATGAATTGGTTCGTCATTTGTACCGTCTCCGGTTTTATTAACACTTCCGTTTGATTTGGAACAGGATTCCGACCTGGGTGAATCATCTCTAAGAATTATAGTATTAAAACAATTTGAGGTTGCCAGGGAATAATCCACACCAGAAACCGGAATTTCATTATGCCAATTCCATTGGTTATATTCAGCCATGATGGTAGTTGGGTTACATCCATATCCACTAAGCGTTCCTGAAACAGCTTTGCCGGTGCTTGCATCCAGATCAGGTGAAAGATTGTTGTAGCCATTGCTTAGGTACAAATATCTTCCATCTCTTGTTCTAATTGAAATATCATTATTAATAAGGCTATTTCTCGTACTATTGCTATTACCTGACATATCTAAACTAGCGCCGTTGTAGTAATAAATACCATAATTTTTGTTATCATTGATTATACAACATTCAAGAAAGCCGGTAAAACTACCCGAAAGGAACAAGCCATAATCATTATTAATAATATCTGTTTCGGTCAATGCCAGAGAGGAGAAAGAATAGCCATTAAAATAAATTCCCCTGTAATTACTGTCAAAGGTACAATTGTCTATTACTGAAGAAGATGACATGCTTGTAGAATATAATCCGTACTGGTTTTTAATAAAATCACAATTAGTTAAATAAATATTTCTGAATGAAGACCTTAATCCATAATAGCAATTTGCAAAACCACAATCAGTTAAATAAATATTTCTGAATGAAGATATTAATCCATAATAGCAATTTGTAAAATCACAATTATTAAAAGCTATAGAACTTGTATTTGTGCTTCCGTATGAATAAACTCCATACTTACCATTCTCAAAAGTTGAACTATTAATAGTAACATCATCAACTTTATCCAGGTATAATCCATGGTGATTTGTCCTGGATGATCCGGGAGTAGTAAATTTAACCTGGTTAATATTTACTACTGTGCTATTTTCAAGCCTTATCCTGGCATCATAATCTTCCATAATAACTTTTCCATTCTCTAATGAAAAAGACTCAAGATAATCAGGAATCAATAATTCCGGTGTTGCAATTTCCAGGATTTTATTATCTATACCTGTTCCTGTTAGATTTATTGATGAATTATAGCCGGCAATTATATCTGAAATACCGGGAGTACTAAAGCGGATATAACCTGCTCCACGATACGTAAATTCAGTATTTTCTGCTAATTGAAGCCTGCCCTTTATCTCAATTTTAGTGTTTTCGTCTTGTAAACTAATTTCTGCTCCCGGTTCAACAAAAAGATTCGCTTTTAATCCATCCTGAAAGTCAATTAAAATATGACCATTGCCTCCAAGCATAATTTGCGAATTTGATCCAAGAACTAAGGTAGCTGATTTTTTTATTTTAATCTGGCCATCCCAATAATCATCACATGCTCCCATTAATACTCCATTATTACCAATAATTAGTGTGCCTCGGGTTCTACTATTATAGCAGCGTTTTCATTAAGCTTTATAGTAGATTCAATTGTTAACGATGCATCTTCTTTTACACTCAGTATGTCAAGTACAAATTTGTTTTCAGTCCAGGTTATATTTTCCCCTTCCTCAATTGTGAAATTAAAGAAAGTTCTGGGTACTCCGCCTGTTGCCATTTCAAGGGCTGCTTCGGCATTGATAAGCCCGGCGCCTAATTCCCCATATGCATCCATATTGTTACAATAGGGATAAATATTAGTTGCAGTGGTTTTCAATATATTTTCAACTTCGTCAGGCGAAAGACAGGGATTGGCTGACAGTATTAATCCACATAAACCAGCAACAATTGGTGCTGAAAATGAAGTTCCGGTTTTTCCCCATGCTTGATAACTGTCATTTCCAATTAAAGTGAGTACATTATAACCAGGAGCACATAAATCAACGGTTTCACAATGATTTAAAGATTCTCCATTTGGTGTTCCCGGAGTTGAATTGAAATGGCAATAATTCTCATCAACACCTGTAACTGAAATAACATGTGGATAAGATGCCGGATACATAGGTATATTTTGTGGATCTTCAGGATCATTAATGTAATTATTCATTGCTGAAGCGATAATTATTGTTCCTCTTGAGTGTATTTCTTCAACTCTTGCTATATCCGATTCATTACTTGTAGAACCACCAAAGCTTAAATTTATAATTCTTGCTCCAGCTATTGACATTTGAAGTGCTTCTTCCAGGCCATATATGTTCCTGTGTTGTAACCATAGTTTACAATTAAAGCCTATGCTACTTTTCCCGGTATCATTATCGGTAACTGCTGATGCATGGCCTGCAACACTCGCTCCATGTCCTTTTAAACCTGGAAGATAAGTATGAACATTATCTTCTAAATCTTCATGCAAATCATCAGCAAAATTATCTAAAATGTGAATTAAAATATCCGGCGAGCCATGGGTATAATCCCACGCTCCCTGGGCATTTATAATATTTAATGCATAATCCGGCCCGAATTCATCATCAAGAATATGATAATCATTTGGTAGATATTGAGGATACTATTCAACTATCTTACTAATATGAGTATAAAAATCTGATGCCTTTTTTTCAAGTTCTTTTATTAAATCATCTATATCACAATAACATGAAAGCCTGTACGCATTTTGTAAGAACGGATGCTCCGCGCCGGGGTCAGATTTTACAAATTCGTATACATTATATTTAATAAGAACTTCCTTAATCATCTTATCTTCAATATCAATAATATAAGGAATTACCTCGCTGTTTATTGAAGTTGGAATAGAAGCCGGATCATTAGTTTTTAAATACAATGACTGTGTTTTCGTTTGTGAAAAACATGTTATGTATGCAATCAATACAGCTATTAGTAGAATTAAAATTGATTTATAGGTTTTCATAGTTTAATAATTTTTTTAGTTAATAAATTTTTAGCATTTTTATCTATAATGATTACGTGATAAACTCCGGGATTCAAATAGTCCAAATAAATTGTACCTTTATTTTTATTTAATTGCTGATAATAAACAATTTTCCCAAACAGATCACGTATCCAGATTTCAATATTTGGCCTGATTTCATCTTTTTTTATTGAATAACTAATAAAATCATGAAAAGGATTAGGATATAGAGTGATAATATCTTTAATTTTAGAAATAACTAAATTTTCAATTCCTTCCAGTGTATCACATCTTACTTCACCATAATTATAATAAATTTCATCATCAATATAACATCTAATCGGACCAGGGCGTTCAGGAATATCATAGTCTGGTAGTCCAAAAAAAGATGATATACATCCAATTTTCTGAGCATAATGGAAATAGATGCCCCATATTGCAACATCAGGAATTCCAGGATGTATAATTTTGGTTGCAAAATATTTAAATCCCTGTCCATCAACCATTAAGGTATCTACCCTAATAATTTCCACAATAAAAAAATCATAATCCCATGATTCTGAATACCATAAGTATCCATCAAACGGCCCTTCCCGTATGTTCAAGGTATCTCCCACATTTACAGTAAAATCAAATAAGGTATAAAATTCATTGGATGCTTTATCCAGGTGATACACTTTTTCATTATCTCCATATAATATTTCCATACCCCAGTCAATTGTATCTCCAAACATATGGTAAAATGTGAATTCTATAACTTTTGCTGATTTTTCAAGTAATATTGTATCCCGAACAGATTCTGCTTTATAAAAGGAACGATAAGGCCATCCATCTGTATAAAAACCCATTTCATAATACCATTTGGCGCCAATAGGTGCAAATTCTACCTGGCTAAAAGAAATTTTTGTTGTAAAAAAACAAACAATCAGAATTAAAAATATTTTTTTCATGATTTAACTATTTTTTCAGAAATCAGGATTTCATGATTCAAATTAGAAATAAGCAATAAATATATCCCGTGTATTAATCCTTCGGGTTTAATAATTCCTGTATTTGTTGTAAAATAATCTTTATAAACCTTTTGTCCAAATATATTGTAAATTTCTACCAGAAAATTCATTTGCACATTACCATTACCAACTATTTTATATTGAAAATATTCTTTAAAAGGATTGGGATATACTTCAATTATTAAATCCTTTTCAACACTAATTATATTATCGAATCCCTCTAATGTATCACAACGTACTTCGAAATAATTAAAATAAATAA
>DAOVJU010000136.1 GCA_030632095.1 Chlorobiota bacterium | reverse complement strand
TTATTGAATTTAATTCATTTAAAGCATCAATAAATCCAATATGTGTAGTTGAAAGGCATATTACACTTTTAACAGGGGTTTGAATGAATTTGTTTTCATCAAATATACTATCAGGGATAAGTGTTTTTTGCTTAGATAGATGATATTCAAACATCACATTATCAGCTTTTTGCCACGGATTAAAAATTCTTATAATGTTATATTTATCGAATTTCTCAATTTGAAATTTTTTAGCATAGCTATTACCAGAAGCAATTGTAGATTGAACATCAGTTTTAGAATTATAATTGATATTGCAACTGGTTAATAAATAAAATAATACGAGAATAAAACTTATAGTGATTTTATTTAATGTAACCATATTAGATTTTATTGATTATTGATATGTCAAATATCTGCTTTATCAGCAGACAGGTTTTATTGAAAATATTTTACGCTTTTAGCGTGTACTGTCATTGAAGCCACCATCTTTGATGGTGGTCATTCACATATTCAAAATTTCTCACTTATGAATTTCCCTGATGATCCATATTTAATACATTTGACATGATACATATTACATCTGATATTTGACATGATTAGTCTCTGGTTTCGGCATTAAAAATACCTTGTGAAATGTTCTGTCCATTTCTGAAATAGAAGGTACCATACGAATATTGAACCTTGATATATTCTTTTGCTATGCCATCTTCATTTAGAATAATTCGCAGTATTTTTTTATTAGGTTTATTATATCTTTCTACGGTTTTACCTTCAGGATATACTCTTGCCAGTTCGGAAAGGAAATCCTTTTTTCTTTCTTCACCACTATAGTCAAAATCCTTATCTTTTACAAAACTTGATTTTGATTCATCTAACTTCTTTTGTCTGTCTAATTCACTTTTTTCAAGATCAGCAAGTTGTTGTAGCCTTATCAATTCATCTATCTCAGTAATACGTTTCTTTGGAAATGTTGCTTCGGGTTTATATGTTAAGGCTTTATGATAACTTGCTTTAGCGCTTACATAATCAACATTCTTGAAAAATTTATTTGCTTTTGAGATTGTTTCTGTATATAGTTTTTCAAGTTCTTCCTGCTGCTTTTTCTCAAGTTCTTTCTGTGCTATTAATCCTTCAATTTCCTTCAGTTTTAGTTTTGGATACTCTTCATCAGGGAATGCTTCTAATGCTTTATTATATTGTGACCTTGCTGCTGCATATTTCTTCTGGAATAAATAACTGTCAGCTGTTGCAATAGCGCGATTATATGCAGTTTCTTTTTCTTTTTCTTGCTGCGCCAATAAATCATCAATTTCAAATAACTTTGATTTTGGGTATGATTCATCAGGTTTATAATTTAATGCATTTTGATAATCAGTTCTTGCATCAATATACTGGCCGGCATTGAATTTAGCATCAGCCCTGGAAATCGCCTTATCGTATCCCTCCTTATCTGCTCTAAGTTTATCATCAGCAAATCTTATATCGTCAAGTATCCTGTTTATTTCGGTTGTTTTGGTTTGAGGATATTGTTCATTGGGTAAATATGTCAGTGCAAGCTCATAATTAGTTTTAGCATTAGTCCATTCCTGCTCGTTAAAATCTTTGTCAGCATTGGAGATTACCTTATCATATGATTTTCTTTTTTGCTTCAATTCTGCTAATAAGGCATCAATTTCATTTAATTTATCTTTTGGATATTGCTCAGTAGATATAACAGTCAGGGCTTTTTCATAATATGTTCGTGCATATTCATATTCACCTGATGTAAAATAGTTATCAGCTTTTTCTATTTCAACATTATAAGCTATTTTAATTTGGTTTTTATCATATATGATATCATCTATTTCCTTTATTTTATTGGTTGGATATGTTTCGTTTTGCTTTAATTCCAAAGCGCTTTGATAATTTGTTTTGGCCAGGTTATAATCTTTTTGCTTAAATGCATTATCAGCAGTTTCTATATAATTGTTATATTGCTCTTTAAGTCCTTTTTTATCGGCTTGAAGCTTTTCATATTCGGCAATTTTTTGTACTGTTTCAGCAAGTTTATCTTTCGGATACTTTTCTTCGGGTTTTAATTGAATTGCTTTTTCATAATTTTCTTTAGCATCCTGAAAATTTGATGTATTAAAATAACTATCGGCAGCCACGATAATATTGTTATACTCCTGGTTAAGCTTGTTTATTTTATCAAGTTCCGTTAATATTTCCTGTATTTTTGTTCTAGGATATTTTTCTTTAGGCTTTACAGTTAAAGCACTCTCGAATTGTGCTTTCGAAGCAGAATATTCTGCCATTTGAAATAAACTATCCCCGGCGCTAACATAATTATTATATTCCCTTTCTTTCGTTTTTCTTAATTCGTCAGCAGTCATTAATGCTTTTAATTTTAAATCAATTTCAGCAAGTTTTGTTTTTGGATATTTTTCATCAGGCAATATAGTTAAGGCTTCAGTGTAAACAGGCTTTGCCTCAATATATTCTTTACTGTCAAATTTTTTATCAGCATTAGCAATTAATTTATCATATTGTTTGCGTAATTGCTTTTTTTGCTCAATAATTCTATCAATTTCAGTAATTTTTTGCTTTGGATATAATTCTTCAAGTTTCAGGTTTAAAGCCATTTCGTAAGACACTCGTGATCCATTATAATCTTTGCTTTCAAATAATTGATCAGCTTTTGCTATGATATTATTATATTGTTCAATAAGAAGTTGCTCTGTTGCTTCTACATTTTTTTGGGCTAACAATATTTTATCAATTTCAGTAATTTGATTTTTAGGGTATTCAGCATCAGGTTTAAGTTGTATTGCTTCGTTATACGACGATTTGGCATTTAAATACTCTTGTTTGTTAAATAATTCATCAGCATATGCAATTAAATCATTGTATGATTCTTCAATTGATTCAAGAGATGCTAAATAGGAGTCGATTAAGACGATTTGATCCTTAGGATATTGCTCGTTTGGTTTAACAGATAATGCTTGTTTATACAATTCTTTTGCTTTAATATATTGCTCGGTGTTATAATAGTTATCTGCTTCAGCAATGTGCTGATTATATTTGGCATCAATCGCTTTTTGAGTTTGAAATATTTTATTTATTTCACTGATCCTATCTTTGGGATATTTTTCTTCAGGTTTAAAAGAAAGGGCTCTTTCATACATGGTATATGCTTCCATGTAATTACTTAAATTAAAATACTCATCAGCTTCAGTAATTGCTTCCAAATATACTTTTTCAAGTTCTTCTTTTGATGCTTCCTTTATAAGTTTTTCAACAATTAAATTATCAATATAAATAATTTGTTCCTTTGGATATAGCTCATTAGGTTTTAAATTACTTGCTATAAGGTATTTTTCCCTGGCAATATCATATTGTTTTTTGTTGAATGCAAAATCTCCATCTAAAATTGCATTACGATATTGTTTATCTTTTTCTTTAGTGGATCCATCTTCTGCACTCATTTCCTGTAATAATTTCTCAATAGTATTAATTTGATTTTGCGGGTATTCCTCAATGCTTTTTAAGGCAAGTGCCTTTTTATAGTATGTTAATGCAGGTTCATAGTTTTGAATGTTAAAATTTTTATCTGCCTCTGTAATAGCTCTTTTATATTTCTCATCAATGGCATCCTTTTTTCTCAGATATAACGATATTTCATATATTTTCTGATCAGGATATTCATTGTATGGATTAATATCAATAGCTTCATCATATTTATCAATAGCTTCATCATATTTTTCTTCTGTATAAAGCTGGTCTGCTTCTTTAATAATATTATTGTATTCTGAATTTTTTAATATTTCTGCTTCTTCCATTAATTGCTGAAGAGCCCTTCTCATTGACTTTGTATAATCATCATCATAATCAAAATCTGCACTACGCTCGTAATATTTGATTTTAGATATAGGCTTATCAAGTATCGATATATCTAACCCTTCTATAATTTCAAACAGCTCAATTGAAAATTTATATTCCCAAATTCCATTTTTTTCTTCTTCTTCCGGTACATCTGTAATAAAACTGATTTTCTTTTTTACATAGCCATATTTTGAAAATGATAAAAGGTATTCTTTATTTAAATTAAGTTTAAACATGAATTTTCCATTGGGCATAGTTGTTTTTTCATTCACTAATTTTGAACCTTCAAACAATTTAATAACCGCACGATTCAAGGGATCTCTTCCTTCAACAACAACTCCTCTTACAATAACATAACCAGTGAGAGGATCCTGGGCAACAAGATTCATTGAAACAGCAAGTAACAATACCGCAAGAAAAACAGTTCTGATTTTCTTTATGAATATATATAATTTTGGCTCCTTCATGAATCAAATTGTATCAATTCTGAATTGAATAGTTAAAAGTATATAAATTGCTTAAATTCATAGAAATTACAAGCCTTATTTTAATCATTTAAAATTATAAAAAAAAATCAACCTATTAGTTTAACCATAATTGAGCCTGGTATAAAAACCAATATATTTACAAATGAGGTATTTAGCGGTTTCATTAATAGGCTGATAAAAAGATTAACAGATTTGTGATATTTTATTTAAAAAAATAGTTTTCATAAAATAGAATCATTAAAATTGCATGATTAAAATTAATAATTATATGCAAAAATATAAGTTAGTCTTTTTATTGTTTATAGCAATTAGGTGTACCTTTTTTAATGCTTATAGCCAGGAAACTAATGGTAAAATACCTATATCTGAAAATAAAGTATTTATTGATGGCGAAAAGTACTATATACATATTGTAAAACAAGGCGAAACAATATTTTCCTTGTGTAAAGCTTATAATATATCACAAAATGTACTGGAACAAAACAATCCTGAGATTATAAATGGATTAAAAGAAAATGTTTCACTGAAGATTCCTATTATTGACAGAACCGCTACTGCATCTGAAGAAATAATGGAACATACTGTGAAACAAGGTGAAACAGTATATTCAATAGCCAAATTGTATAATATTGGAGTCAATACAATTTATGAAAACAATCCTGAAGCAGAAGAAAACATATTTCCCGGGCAGAAATTAAAAATAATTAAATCACTTTATTTATCCTATAATAGGATAGAAGAAGATGAAGATAATATTTATCACAGGGTAGAAATTGGTGAAACTGCATATTCAGTTGCAAGACGTTATGGCCTGAAAGTTAAAGATATAAAAGATTATAACAGCACAATTGATTTGCAACAACTGCATGTAGGACAGATCATTACAATTCCTAAACAGGAAATTGAATTAATTGAAAATCAACCGGGAACATATGATGACCATTTTTATTATTTAAAAATCAAACAGCAACAAACTTTATACGCTATATCGAAACGGTTTAAGATTTCTATAAAGGATATAAAAAAAGCAAATCCGGAATTAAAAAACAGGGAGTTAATTGCCGGTGAAACAATTCGAGTACCCATTTTAAATGAATTCATATTTACAGAAATAAATAGGCTTAAAGAGCGCGATATAGAAGAATTTGAAGAAGATTCAATACAGGAAATAATAATATTAGACAGCGCTTCTTATCCTTGCAGGAATTATGATTACAGAACAAAGCCAGGACCATTCAATATTGGACTATTTTTACCACTTTACGGCATTATTAACGATACACTTGATTTAAGTATTGATAAAAAAGACAGAGAGTTAAGAATATATCACAGATCGAAGGTCTTTGTTGAGTTTTATCAGGGTGTATTGCTTGCCTTAGAGGAACTTAAAAAGGAAAATATTCTGTTAAACCTTCATTTGTTTGATACCAATAATGATACTTTATTAACAAGTCAAATAGTAGAATCAGAAAAGTTTAAAAAATTGGATTTAATAATTGGTCCGGTATATGCTAATAACATAGAGCTTGTTGCTAAAAAAGCAAAAGAAAATAAAATCAGCCTGGTATCACCTTTATTGAATTATAACGATTTTATTCAAGACAATCTTTATGCTTTTCAGGTAAATCCAACTTCAGAAATAAAAAGGGATTATTGGCTAAACATGATACTCAGTCAGAAATTAGAAAATATTATTATAATACATGATGGTAATAATTTTGAAAGAGATTTTAGTAAAAAATTTAAATCAAGATATTTTAAGTCTATTGTAAACAGGATAGAAGAAAATAATGTTTTTTATAAAGAACATTTATATTTCAATTCAGAAGATACGTTAATTAGGGAGTCGATGATTAAAGGCCTGAAAAATACTATTATAATTCCATCAACCGACCAGGCCTATGTTTCTGATATTATGTCAAAATTAAATACATTGGCAAAAGAGTTTGATATAACAGTTTATGGAATGGATGTTTGGGTTAAATACTCGAACATTGAACTTGAATATTTTCATAACCTGAATACACATCTTTTTGCAAACTCATTTATAGACTATAATGATTATAATGTAAATCAGTTTATTAGGGAATACAGGAAATATTTTCATGCCGAACCTGGCAAATTTAGTTTTCAAGCTTATGATATAACATACTATTTTGTTAAAGCATTGCAAATGTTTGGAAAAGAGTTCAGGTTTTGTCTGGAAGATTTCAATCCTGAACTTCTTGAAACAAATTTTCGTTTTAAACGATATAATTATACCGATGGTTTTATAAATAACCTCTTATTTACAATAGTTTATCAGCCAGACTATACAAGGAAAGTAATTTATTGATTTCCGTACATATTATTAAGTGTTAGCCACCAAAATACATATTCCTTCAACCGGAAAAAATCTGGTACATCGTACTGATCTGTTTGAGAAATTAAATAAGGGTTTAGATAGAAAACTTATCTTTATTTCTGCTCCTGCCGGATTTGGAAAAACGTCAATTCTTTCCAACTGGATCAATCAAAGCAAAATTTCTGCTGCCTGGTATTCTATTGATAAAAGAGATAATGTTTCTTGAGAAAAGCATTAATGACCAAATCATAATTTTTCATAAATTTATTAAATTCAGGTTTTCAAATTATCAAATTTTTAAAATGATTTAAGCCACAATGAAATACGACCAATTAATTATATACTATTTTTCAGGTACCGGGAATGCCCGGAATGCAGCAATATGGATTGAGAAAATTGCAAAGGAAAAAGGCTTAAAAACTCATCTCATTAATATAGACAGATTTAAAACTGTTGATGTTCCTGAGTTATCCGAAAAAACACTAATTGGCTTTTGCTCACCAACACATGGCTTTAATATGCCTCCAATTGTTCTCAAATTCCTTTTTAAGTTCCCAAAAGTTAAAAATGCTGATGCATTTATATTGAACACTCGTGCAGGTATGAAACTTTATAAATTCTACCTTCCGGGGTTAAGTGGTGTTGCACAATTATTACCTGCATTGATTCTTAGACTGAAGGGATTCCGAATTGTTGGAATGCAACCACTTGATTTGCCATCTAATTGGCTACTACTTCATCCGGGGTTAAAGAAAAAAGTTGTCAATTCAATTTATACTCGTTGTAACAGTATTGTTAATGATTTTGCATCAAAATTACTTGAAGGAAAAAGAAAATACAAGGCATTATTATCATTGCCTATTGATATTGCGTTAATACCAATTACTTTAGGATACTATTTTATTGGGCGATTTTTTCTTGCAAAAACCTTAATCACCACTGATGCATGCAATAATTGTGAGAAATGTATAATTCAATGTCCTGTTGAAGCAATCAAAATGATTAACGACCGGCCATTCTGGACATATAATTGCGAAAGTTGTATGCGATGTGTAAATGCTTGTCCTCAAAGAGCAATTGAAACTACTCATGCTTTTTCAACCGCATTAATTATTGCTTCATCAGTTATTATTTCACCTTTATTAATAGCCGGATTAAAGTATTTTGGAGCATTAGATTTCGTTAATCAATCAGTGATAACTGAAAATTTCTGGTCGATAATAAATGCATTTATTTTCTTATTGTTTGTTTTTATAAGTTACCGGATTTTACATTTTTTAATGAGATATAAATTCGTAAACAAGATAATTGCTTACACTTCATTAAGTAAGTATAAATTCTGGAGAAGGTACAAAGCTCCTAAGCATATGATTAATGAGAATAATATAAAATGAACTAATGTATTGCAGATTGATTGATATGATCCTGGATAATTGGGCTCAATGGAAATATTAGGGGGAGTAAGATGGATTTTATGCAAATATTAGAGTTACTCTGAATAAGAAGAACTCA
>DAOVJU010000258.1 GCA_030632095.1 Chlorobiota bacterium | reverse complement strand
TTTCAATTTGTAATTACATTTAAATGATTATAAGGGCAATTAGTAAATTTATTTTGCAAATTCTGGGATGGAAGATTGAAACTGAAATGCCTGAGTTTGATAAATGTGTCATAATTGGCGCTCCGCATACCAGCAATTCTGATTTTTTTATTTCCATGTTTTATTATTTATCAAAAGGAATGAAAATTAGTTTTTTAATTAAAAAAGAATGGTTTAAATTTCCATTTGCCGGTATATTACATGGATTAGGAGGAATTCCCGTAGCGAGAGGTCAGCAGAATAAGTTAATAGATCAAATGACAGAGCTTTTTACAAAACAAGACAAACTTTATTTAATGATTGCTCCGGAAGGGACCAGGAAAAAAGTAAGTCGCTGGAAAAGAGGATTTCATTATATAGCTAAGGCATCAAATGTTCCTATTCTCCTGGGGTATCTCGATTATAAGTATAAAACTGTGGGCGTGGGAATGATTTTTTATGCTTCAGATGATGTTGATGCTGATATGCTTAAAACAAAACAATTTTACGCGAAAATTAATCCCAGGTTCCCGGAGAATTTTTCTACCGATTTGGAAGAACTTTAATCGTTGTGAAAATTTGTCACTATTATTTTTAAGGATTCTAATATGAATCAAAATCTTAGTATTACTATAATACAATCTGATCTTAAATGGCAGGATAAAATTGCAAATAGAAATTACTTCGGTAAACTCCTGGAAAAAACAGATAAAAAATCTGATCTCATAATTTTACCTGAAATGTTTACTACCGGCTTTTCAATGAATTCAAAAGTACTTGCTGAAACTATGGATGGAGATAGTATATCATGGATGAAAAATGTTGCCAGAAGTTTAGATTCTGTTATTATCGGAAGTTTGATAATTGAGGAGAACAGAAACTATTATAACCGTTTACTTTGGGTGTACCCTGATGGAAATGTTTTAAAATATGATAAGCGGCATTTGTTTAGAATGGCCGAAGAAAATAAATATTATGCTGCTGGTAATCTAAAATTGATTGTTGAGTATAAAGCTTGGAAAATATGTCCTTTAGTATGTTATGATTTACGCTTTCCTGTTTGGTGCAGAAACCAGGAAGATTTTGATATGCTTATATTCATTGCAAACTGGCCGGAAAAAAGAAATCAAACATGGAAAACATTATTATTGGCCAGAGCTATAGAAAACCAGGTTTATGTTATTGGTGTAAACAGAATTGGAACTGATGCCAATGATATAGATTATTCTGGAGATTCAGCAATTATTGATCCAAAAGGAAATTTAATAAGTGATACTAAACCAAATGAAGAATCTGTAGAAACAGTGGAACTGTCATTACAGGAATTAAATAAGTTTCGTGAAAATTTCCCGGTCAGCATGGATAAAGATGATTTTCGGTTAATTTAATTAATCATTTATACATTTAATCATTTCCACTAACAGTAGAACCAATGATATTACAGGAGTTAAATAAGATTTGAAGGTACTTATAATAGATAATTTTGACTCATTTACGTTTAACTTGTTGCATTATTTTGAACAATTTGTACAACAAGTTGATGTTATAAGGTATGGAAACAAAATTCTGAATGAATGTGAAAAATATGACAGAATAGTTATATCGCCAGGGCCAGGTTTGCCATCTGATTATCCTTTACTTCATAAACTGGTTGGATATTATTCAGACAAAAAGCCAATTTTAGGAATTTGTCTTGGATTACAAGCAATTGCAGAATTCTTTGGATCGGAATTAACAAACATGCAAGATGTAAATCATGGCATTGCTAAAAACACGTATTTAACTGACATAAAAGATTCTTTATTTACGGATATTCCTGAGAAATTCTTATCAGGGCGTTATCATTCATGGATTGTAAGTAATGAAGGTTTAAGCCCTGATTTGCAAGTAACCGCTATAGATGATTCAAACAATATAATGGCGCTAAAGCATAAAGTGCTTAATATAAAAGGTGTACAGTTTCATCCGGAATCTATATTAACTCCAAATGGAAAAGAAATAATTAGGAATTGGGTTTATGATTAAAAAACTATATATATAACTTATTTTACATACATAAACCTGCCCGAAGCAATATTCTGCTTCGATTTTAATCTGTAAAAATATATACCATTACTTACATTGCTGCCATTAGTAGCTTTCCCATCCCAATAAATTGAATGTTTGCCTTTTTGTAATGTATGATTCAACAATGTTGTTATTTTTTGTCCGTTAGTATTATAAATATCAAGTTTTACTATACTTTTTGCAGGTAAATAAAATAATATCTTAGTTTCATCTTTGAAAGGGTTGGGGTAATTTGTAAGCTGTAAATTAAAATTGTTTTCTAATTCGCTAATATCAGATAAATTACCGCATAAATAATCCATACAATTGTTAATAAACAAACTATCGTTATTTTCTCCTGAAAATAGTTTTGATGTTCCAAGTACAATTTGTTTAGCTGAATCGTAAATATTATTGAGGAAAATAACAGGATAGTTAATTATACTATCAGAATACGCAATTCCGTTTTCCTGATAATTATCGACATTAAAAGTGTAGCATCCTGCAAAGTCTTGTAGATTTATATTTTCAGTAATATTATGAGTAATAGTATTTGTTATATCATTGTCGTAAAAATATAAATTATTCGCAGGAATATAATTGTTAAATTCAACTTCAAAGAAATCATCTTCATTAGAATAATTTTTACGGCTGTAATATTCATCAACTACACCATACTCTCTAATATCAATATCGGTAGTTTTGTTCTTGTTATTTAGAGATGTAAACTCAGGAAAAGTAATCGGATTTTGTTTTTCTTTATTTTGAATATTCGATAACATTACCCACATATTACGAGTAAAACTATTTGGTTTTATGTTAAGTTCAACCGGGAATAGTTTATTATATAATTCGTTGGAAAAATTATAGAAACCAAAATAATGTTTAGGCTTGTCATAAGCTCTACGTAATAGAGATTCAATCCATAAAAACGAATATACAAAATGTTGTGCTTCCTCTTGGGTCAATCCATAGTTTAAGGCTTCATTGTAAAACTCTTGTTGCATTTTATATTTTAATTCCTGAGTTGAATATGTTTGCCAATTGTGCAGTTCTTTATTCTCATTTGCCATTAATTCATTAATTGAAGCATAAATATAATTTCCATCATTAATATATTTTAACAATTTGATATTATAAAGCTTATAGGATATATTGTTTTGTGTAATAATGTGTTTATCTGATATAATATCAAAATAAAGAAAGTTAAGTCTATTATTTATAATTGCTTCCCAAAGCATCTCGTTATTTGTATTTGTATTTAAGCTATAATTATTCCAAATAAGTTTGTTCCCTTTGCAAACAGGTTCCGGCGAAGTAAGCGTTTTTTTTCCATTTAATGTAAGCTTGAAATTAATAGATTGCCTGGTACTTGTATAAAAATGAACAAAAGGCTTAAAAGCAATATCGTCAGCAATATTATAAATATTTAGAAAACCCTTACCTGCAGATAAAAAGTCATAGAAAGCACTTAAATCGATACTTGAATATTCAGGAGAATAACCTTGAAACACATAATTTTGTTCTTCTTTAATTCTAATAACAGCATCATAATTATTCAAACAATACTCTCCATCAAAGCCGTTGCTACTGAATAGAATTTTCCCATATCCAATTTTTATATTATAACTTGTTGCTGACGACAGATTTAAATTTATAGTCCAACCATTTCCGATACAATTATCAAAATGCAATATATTATTAAACATTTCAGCTAATATAATACTATCAGGATTTGTTATTGTACCTGTTGCATTTAACCAATTATCATCTGATTCAGGAGTAATAATAACATATAAAGCTATTGGCCTTTCCAGATATATACCGGGCAAATCAATAGTATAGCTAACATGTAGTGAATCTGTTATTACTTCATCAATTAAAATGCTATCGAAAGGAATACTATTAGCTGTAATAACTGTAACATCATAATCAGAAAATATATTTTCAAAATGAATGTCTTGAAAATAGCCATAAGTAAGAGTATAATTTGCACCGTGAATACAATCAACTAAAATTTTCTTATTTTGTTGCGAAAAAAGAGTCAGGCAAATTATGAATATAGTAAGAAGTAAGATTATTTTTTTCATTATTTCAAATATTTAGGGTAAACAGTTAATAGAATTATTATAAGTATATGAAATTTACGAAAGAATAAATATAAATCAAACTCTATTTATGAATATCTCTTATATTCTTAATTAAATTATACTCATTTTTATGTTTTATTTTTCCATTATTAACAAGGTTTTTTATAGCCTGTTTTTAAACTTCAATTTTTAAAATATTTTTTCAATATTTTGGTAAATACTTTTTGTATTATTGCTTCCAATTATAAGAACAAATTATTTATGAATAAGAAGTTGAGAAATAGTATTCAATATATTGTATTTTTTGCAATAGGAGTTTTTTTGTTTTACCTGGTGTATAGGGATTTTGAATTAGAAGAACTTGAGAACGAGCTAAGTAATATAAATTATTGGTGGATACTATTAGGGTTTGGATTTGGAATTTTAAGCCATATCAGCCGTTCTGTACGATGGAGAATGTTAATTAAACCTCTGGGACACAAGCCCGGAATGACAAATACAATAATTTCTGTTTTTATATTGTATTTTGTTAATATAATTATTCCACGTGGTGGTGAGCTTGCCCGTTGCACTGTTTTAAGCAAATATGAAAAAATACCTGTTACAAAACTCCTGGGTACAGTAGTTACTGAACGGATTGTTGATGTTATTGTATTATTTATGATGGTTTTATTTGTTTTGGTATTGCAGTTAAGCAAATTGGATGAATTTTTAACTACACACCCCGAAGTCTCAGGGAAAATTTCAAATTTAACTTCATTTAGTAATCTTTTAATTCTTATAGCTATAATTCTTATAGCTTTTGCATTGCTTTTATTTTTGCGAAAATTGATTGTAAAAACCAAATTATGGATAAAAATAAGAAGTTATGTTATTAATTTTAAAGAAGGTATTATTTCAATTAAAAATATGGATAAAAAGGGTTGGTTTATTTTCCATTCACTATTTATATATATGATGTATTACCTGATGTTTCATGTAGTTTTTTATAGTTTCATACCAACAAAAAACATTGAATTAACGGCTGGCTTAAGTGCATTTATTGCTGGCGGGCTTGCAATGTTAGCGCCTGTTCAGGCAGGTATTGGCGCATGGCATTTTATGGTTTACGAAACACTTTTCTTATTTGGTATAGATAAATATGATGGAAAGATATTTGCATTAATTTCACATACTTCAACAAATTTGCTTGTTTTGTTTGCCGGTGTGTTATCTTTTATTTTATTACCAGTAATAAATGCGCGGATGAAAAAGCAGGAAATGGTTAAGGATAAAGTAAAATAAATTCAATTATATAGAATGAAAAGATTTAACTATAAAAGAAGGTAGTAATAATTTATTCATATATTATTTCAGTAGTACTATACTTCATTGAAATAGGATAGTTGCAATCATCATATTTATATTTGTTCACTATATTGTTTGAAGAATTAACAATCTCATTAAGATACAGGTATCTATACCCATAAAATGCATATAATGGAACCCAGTATAATCCCTCATTGTTTAAATAATCCATTTTTTTATAAGGATTTAT
>DAOVJU010000287.1 GCA_030632095.1 Chlorobiota bacterium | reverse complement strand
TTCTTGGAATTTTTTCAAATAATCTTGATGAATTTTATCGTGTTCGGGTTGCTACATTAACCAGGTTAAGTGCCTTAGGCAAAAAGTCAAAAAAGATTATAGGACACGATCCTAAAAGCATTTTAAAGCAAATACGAAAAATAGTTGTTAAGCAACAACAACGATTTGAAATAACTTATCAAAACATCCTGAAGGAGTTAGAGGCTGAACAAATTTATATTCTTAATGAACAAGAATTGGATAAAAGTCAAAAAGAATTTGTACATAATTATTTTGTTGAAAAAGTGCGCCCTACGCTAATTCCGTTAATGATTGAGCAAATTGACAAATTTCCCGATTTATTGAAAGATCATGCTATTTATCTGGCTGTTTGTATGTCAAGGAGTAAACAAGATGGTAAAGAAGCTCATGCCTTAATTGAAATACCAACAAATATACTATCCCGTTTTCTTGTGTTACCTGTGCAAGGAAAGAAAAGATATATAATACTTCTTGACGATGTTATCAGGTTTGGACTGAAGGAAATTTTCTCATTTTTTAACTATGATATTTTTAATGCTTACACGATAAAATTAACGCGTGATGCTGAGTTGGATTCATATGACGACTTTTCAGCCAGTGTGATAAAAAAAATGTCAAGAAGCTTACGTTTACGTAAAGAAGGCAATCCGGTTCGATTTATTTATGATGAAATAATGCCACAGTCGTTTCTTGATATTTTTATCAGGGAACTGAATTTGGATAAGGAAGATGATTTAATTGCCGGAACCAAATATCATAATTTTAAAGATTTCATGGGATTTCCGAATTTTGGCCTCAAGCGATTAAGATATACGCCCAATGTGCTATTGCCACATAAAGATATTGATAGAAATAAAAGTATCTTAAAGCAAATTGAACAAAAAGATTTGATTCTGCATTTTTGCTATCAGCAATTTGATTATGTTATTGATTTGCTCAGGGAAGCCTCTATTGATCCAAAAGTAATTTCAATACAGGTTTCTTTATATAGGGTTGCTAAAAATTCAAATGTTATAAATGCTTTGATTAATGCAGCTAAGAATGGAAAGAGAGTTGTAGTGCTTATTGAATTGCAGGCCAGATTTGACGAAGAAGCAAACATCTACTGGTCAAACAAACTGAAAGATGAAGGAGTTACGGTCATGTTTGGTATTCCGGGTTTAAAAGTACATTCAAAGCTTTGCCTGGTAACCAGGATTAAAGCAAATAAACCATTTCATTATGCCATTGTTGGAACCGGTAATTATAACGAAGATACGGCAAATATATATAGCGATCATGCATTATTTACAGCCGACAAAAGGATCACTAATGAGGTGAACAAGCTTTTTGAATATTTTAATGCAATATATAAACCTAAGACTTTCAAACATTTAATAGTATCACCTTTAGGTACCAGGAAGAAAATAACAGGTTTTATTCAAAAAGAAATAGAGAATGTTCTGGAAGGTAAAGAAGCTTATATTATCATGAAGTTAAACAGTTTGACTGATAAGCAGATAATAGAAAAACTTTATGCTGCAAGCCAGGCCGGGGTGAAAATAAAATTAATTGTTCGTGGAATGATGTGTTTGGTTCCCGGTGTGCCCGGAATTAGTGATAATATTGAAGCATTTAGTATAGTAGATAAATTTTTGGAGCATTCCAGGATTTATATTTTCTGTAATAATGGTAAAGAAAAATATTATATATCATCAGCTGATATAATGCCGCGAAATCTCGATAGTAGAATAGAAGTTACATGTCCTCTTTATGATAAAGCAATTCAGGAAGAACTAAAGGCATTTATTGAATGTCAGTCAAAAGATAATGTGAAAGCCAGAATTTTTGATGCAGGCCAAACTAATACTTATAAAGCTAATGCAAATGATAAACCTTCCAGAGCACAATGGAGCTTTTATGATTATTTAAAGGAAAACACTTTTTCTGAAGACACTGAATCCAAAGATAAATTAGAATAGTTATTTAGAATCTGTTTTATTTAATCCTAACCTGGTTAAACCAGAACCAAACAGGGTAATTGTTATTTTGCTTAATTAATCAGAAAAAATCTGTTAATCTGTGGCAAAACTTTTTCTAAATTCTTAATATCAGAATGGGTGAGTTAAAAGAAATTTTTAATGAGTAAAGATAGAATTAAAGGTTATAAATTTGCTGCAATTGACATTGGATCAAATGCCATTCGTTTACTGCTTAAAAGGGTTTATGAGAACGATTCAAATCCGGTTTTCAAAAAAGATTCTTTAGTGCGCATACCGATACGTCTGGGAGACGATTCATTTTTAAAGAAATCAATTTCTGATAAAAAAGCAAATAAGCTGATTAATAGCATGATAGGTTTTAAATACTTGATGGAAGCCTATAATCCTATTGACTTCATGGCATATGCAACATCAGCTATGCGCGATGCTACTAACGGACAGAAAATTGTTAATGAAATTAAAAAACGGAGTGGCATTGATCTGAGGATCATTTCAGGTAAAGAAGAAGCAGAAGTGATCTATTCGAATCATATTGAAAAACTATTGGATAAAAATAAATCATACTTATACATTGATGTTGGCGGTGGTAGTACTGAACTTACTATTTTTTCAAATAACAAAAGTATTGTTTCAAAATCCTTTAATATTGGTACTATTCGCTTGTTAAATGATATAGTTGCAAAACATATCCGGGAGGAAATTAAACATTGGGTTGAAGAAAATACAAAAGAGTATCAGCCATTACTTGGAATAGGAAGCGGTGGAAATATTAATAAACTTTTCCGTATGTCCAGGCTCAAAGAGCGAGAGCCGTTATCATTTGATAAAATTCAGGAAATATATGGTTATATAAAGGATTATACGGTTGAAGAAAGAATTAAAGTATTAAGAATGCGAAGAGATAGAGCAGATGTAATTATACCTGCTTCTGAAATATTTCTGAATGTTATGAAATGGGCTGGCATTGAACATATTTTTGTACCTCAAATTGGCATGGCGGATGGAATTATTCATGTTTTGTATGAAAAATATAAAAGCGGGAAGTAATTAGTTTGTTTATAAAGTAGCACGTCATTGCGATAGCGAAGCAATCCCCTCTGTTTGAAACGGATTACTTCGTCCTTCGTCCTCGTAATGACGCTCCGGGTTACCGTCATTGCAATCCGGGGTGTCATGGATTCATACATAATTCTTTATAAACTCATAGTATCCTCTTGATCCATAGTTAGAATGCCTTTTTACAGACCTGCAAATTTTTTCAATTCTTGTTATATATTCCTTCAGAGTGAGCTTGTTTATTTTTTCAATTCTTTCAAGGCCAATATTTACACACCAATTAATAATACCTTGAACTTCTTTCATATCTGTAACTGTTTCATTTTGGGCATAACCAAACATCTGTTTAATTGCAATCTTTGCATTTTCAAGTGCGAATATACAATTGTTGTCTGTAAGTTCAGGATATAATTCATACTGCTCTCGCAGTCCAATCTCAATGTTTTGGCAAACATCCAGGTGTTCATCATCTTTATAATTCATATTTGTTTCATATTTGTGAATTTTACATTTTCTCAATTGGCCAACCATCTTCTCGTTTCTTTGCTTCTGCATCCCATTCTGGAACCAGAGTTTTCAGGAAATTTTCTTTATCGGCTTTCATTTTTTCTGCATTTAATCCGATATATTCCTGAGCTTTAGCCTTAGTCGAAATATCCGGCATTGGAACTTCTTTATTGTAACCAAGGTCAGAAAGCAAACGAGCCAATAATATTCTTGATTCCTGAGCTCTTGTAATTCCTGTACTTATAACTCTTCCTATTTCAACCGGAGAATGGAATGATCCTCCATGGCTTGCAGCTGCATAATCCCAACGCCATTGAGCATGACGGATAAACATTAAAATTTCTTTCATTTGTTCATTAGTTGCTCCTTTGTTCCAGGCAAATTTTGCTTCAATATGCGCTTTTACAATTAGTCTTTCAAGTTCATCCCGGTTTTCAATAATTGCATCTTGCCTGTCATATACATTTTTAAGCAATTCGTTTTCACTTTCACGGTGACAAACCTGGCATGTATTTGCTATATTATTTAATGGACTTTGTATTTTATGGTCTGTATATTTTTGTCCACCTTCGCTTTTATATGGCATATGGCAATCAGCACATGAAACTCCTCGTTGTGCATGGATTCCGGTCATGAATACTTCATAACCCGGATGTTGTGCTTTCAACATTGGAGCTTTACTAAGTGCATGTGTCCAGTCCTTAAATTCTGCTTCATCGTAATATTCTTCCATAGCTTCTACAGAGTATCCTTTATCCCAGGGAAAAGTTAAATAAGCAGCACCATCAGTTTTCTTAAAATAATATTCAACATGACATTGTGCACAAACCAATGATCGCATTTCCTGGTATGAAGCTTTTGTAATGTCTTTTCCTTGTCTTTCAAAAGCTTCAATTAGTGTGGGGCGGGAAATTTGTAAATTCATTGTTTCAGGATCATGGCAATCTGTACAACCTATTGGATTTACAATTTCTTTACCCAATCTTGCCCATTTGCCTGTAAAAAATTCTTTAACTCCACCTTCATTCATAACTCTTGGTACATCCGGACTTTTACATGTCCAGCATGTTGTTGGCATTGGCCCGGTATTATCATCAATCGGGGCACCGGTTCGTAGGGTGTTCCTATTATCTTCAACAGCATAAAAATGCCCACGTCCCTGGTTATAATCTTTAGAAAATCCATAACCTGCCCAGAGAATCACTAATCTAGGGTCAACTTCCAGCATATCAATCATGGCATTGCCATTGTATTTACTACTAAACGATCCATCTTCGGTTGCATAGTAAGATTGAAATTCCCGGGGGAAATTTTCACCCCAAACTTCATTTCTGGGTTCATATTCGTTTATTTTCACACTAGGTTTATACGCAAAATTTGCTTCGGCTTTTCTTTTAGTTATTGAAGAAGCAATTAAACCTAAAATAAATACAGCGACAATTGTTATAATAAATAATGTCCAGTTTAAAATTGGGTTTTTCTTCTTGTTGTTTTGTGATTCCATTTTATAAGTTTGTTTAAGTTATTAATATTTTTAATCAAACATTTGACATCTGACGCTTAACATTATTTAATCTTTGCTTTTATCCGATTCTGAAATTAACCATTCAGGAATAATTTTACCAGGCACAGGAGCTTCTTGCATATGGTGCAGAAGATAAACTATTTACACGTCCATGAGGAACATGCCTGTGACAATCCCAGCAAAGTTTTCTATCGTTGTGTTT
>DAOVJU010000099.1 GCA_030632095.1 Chlorobiota bacterium | reverse complement strand
GTTTTTGTGCCAAATTAAAATCTGAAGGATGGGAAAATTATTTTCGTGAAAATACAGGACTGGTTATTGATCCTTATTTTTCGGCGACAAAAATTCACTGGATATTACAAAATAATCCTGCTATAAAAAAGAAAGCTGATTCAGGCAAAATATTATTTGGAACCGTTGATTCATGGTTGGTTTGGAACTTAACCAATGGTAAATCACACATTACAGATTACTCGAATGCATCCCGAACCATGATTTACAATATCCGAAAACTGGATTGGGATAAAAAACTTTTAGAATTATTTAATATCCCGGAAATCATTTTACCTCAAGTATTCTCCTCAAGCTTCACCGGTGTTCATACTGACAAGTCAGTTTTTGGAACCAATATTCCAATTGGAGGAATTGCAGGTGATCAGCAAGCTGCATTGTTTGGCCAAATGTGTTTTGAACCCGGAAGTGCAAAGAATACATATGGAACAGGCTGTTTCATGTTAATGAATAGCGGAAATAAAATAGTTAAATCAGAATCCGGATTATTAACAACAATTGCCTGGGGATTAGAGAACAAAGTTGAATATGCATTAGAAGGAAGTATTTTTATTGCTGGTGCTGCTATAAAATGGTTACGTGATGCACTCAAAATAATCAGATCGGTAAGCGATTCAGAAGAAATTGCAAAAAAACTAAATGACACTGATGGTGTTTATGTAGTTCCTGCATTTTCTGGCCTAGGGGCTCCTTATTGGGATATGTATGCCCTGGGAGCAATTTTTGGCTTAACACAAGGAACAACGAAAAAACATATTATAAGAGCTACGTTAGAATCTCTTGCATATCAAACAAAAGATGTGTTAAATGCAATGGAAAAAGATTCTAAAATTCAACTAAAAAATTTAAATGTTGACGGTGGTGCATCTGCAAATAATTTTCTAATGCAATTTCAGTCAGATATATTAAATGTACCTGTAACCAGGCCAAAGATTATTGAAACAACTGCACTTGGTGCTGCTTTGTTAGCTGGAATTTCTGTTGGTTTTTGGAATAAAGAAAACTTATTAAGAACAAGAAGAATTGATCAAAAATTTGTACCTGAAATGAACCAAAAAAAACGTGAATTATTATACAAAGGATGGAAAAAGGCTGTAAGCAGAACATTGAATTGGCTAGATTAATTTAACGTGCTACTTTAATTATTAATGAGCCCTGTATAAAAAGTACGAAATATTTTGAAATGCTGAAAATCAAATTTAAACCTTTTTATACCAGGCTCATTAATAATTTCTTTTACATCTCATACATACAATTAACTTTGAACTTTAAACTTAGAATGGATGCAAAACTATTTTAATATTATAGAACCAAGCTTTATAATAAATAAACAGAAATGCCTGAACAATATTCAAAAAATGGTTGAAAAGGCTAAAAAGTATAATTTAGTTTTCAGGCCGCATTTTAAAACCCACCAATCAATAGAAGTCGGGCAATGGTTCAGGCAAAAAGGTGTTGAGAAGATAACAGTTTCATCTTTAGCTATGGCAGAATATTTTGCCAAAAATGGATGGAAAGATATTACTATTGCACTTCCAATGAATATGCTTGAAATAAGACAAATAAATAAATTAGCAGGTAATATTCAATTAAACATTTTGCTCGATTCCGTTGAAGTCGCGCGTGTATTAAGAGATGAAATAATAAACAATTCTGGTTATTTTATAGAAATTGATACAGGTTACCATAGAACAGGTATAGATATATTGAACAAGAAAAAAATAGACACTATACTTTCAAAACTCGCAGAAAATGAAAAAGCAATTTTCAAAGGTTTTCTCACGCATTCAGGGAATACTTATAATGCTTCATCAGTTGATGAAATTCAATCTATTCAATTACAAACCCTTAGCCAGTTAAATAGACTTAAAGATCATTATTCAAAATACTTTAAGGATTTAATGCTATCAATAGGTGATACTCCAGGTTGTAGCTTATCAGAGAATTTTGATGGCATAGATGAAATAAGGCCTGGTAATTTTGTGTTTTACGATTGGATGCAACATGAAATAGGTTCCTGTTCATTTGATGAAATTGCTGTAACCATGATTTGTCCGGTTGTTGGCAAATATCCTGAACGAAACGAAATTGCAATTCATGGTGGTGCAGTTCACTTTTCAAAAGATTATATTTTAAATAAGGATGGTTCCATGAATTATGGACAAGTAAACCAAAGGATTCCATCTTTCGAAAAGATGGAATCCTTACATTTAGAAAAAGCTATCGAAAATTGCTATTTATCTTCCATCAGCCAGGAACATGGTATCGTAAAATGCACTGATAAATTTATAGAACAAACTCAAATTGGTGATCTGGTAACAATTATTCCAATCCACTCATGCCTGACTATGAATTTAATGAAGAATAATTTTATAATAATTTAGTCAGAAATAAAACTATTTACCAGCTTTCCGAAAGTTTATAACATAATGAATTTTTCAGGCAAACTCAAATTGGTGATTTGATTTTATATAGGAAAAACAAACAAATTTATAATGTTGCAACCAGCTTTTTATACAAAACAATCAGGTCTTTTTCTGCTTCACCGGCAACAGCAATAATTTCAGCAATATCTACAGGTTTCAAATGCTCAGGATCACATTCGTCAGTAATTACAGAAATTGCAGCACACGGTAATCCCATATGATTGGCTACAATCACTTCCGGCACAGTAGACATACCAACAACATCAGCACCTGTTGCATGTAAATAACGATATTCGGCCCGGGTTTCAAGATTTGGACCCTGAACACAAATATAAACTCCTTTATTGAGAATAATGTTATTGTCTACAGCCACTTGTAATAATTTCTTATTTATTTCTACTGAATAAGGCTGGCTCATATCAGGAAAACGAGGACCAAATTCTTCCAAATTTTGTCCCCTTAATGGATTTTCAGGCAACATATTAATATGGTCATCAATAAGCATTAATGATCCTTTTTTTAAATTAAGGTTCATTGCTCCTGCAGCATTTGACAACAATAAGTATTTTATACCCAGTTTTTTAAATACCCTTACCGGAAAAGTGATTTCCTGCATAGAATATCCTTCGTAATAATGAAACCTTCCTTGCATTGCTAACACTTGCTTTCCTGCTAGTTTTCCATAAACCAGTTTCCCTGAATGAAATTCTACAGTTGCAAGCGGAAAATTTGGAATATCCTTATACTCAATAGATTTTTCAATCTTAATTTCATAAACTAATTTCCCTAAACCTGTTCCGAGGATTATCCCTATTTCCGGATGTTTTATTCCCTCATTTTGAAGGTAATTAAAAGTTTCACTGATCTTTTCTAACATGCTAATTAATTTAAAGTTTTAGCGTTTGAAATTAAAGTTCAAATAAACATCGAACATCCAACGTCCAATATTGAATGAAAAAACGAATGTCGAACCTTGAGACTATTTCTTTTTCTTTTCAACCTTAATTATTCGTACAGAATATCTGAGCAGCCTTTCTTCAAGGTCATACGTTTGCTTCTTCATTTTTGCTATTTAACGTTGAACGTTCGATGTTCGACGTTTACCTTTCAAAAATAATGGATATAATCTCTAATTGCCAAAAAACATGTCAAAACTTTCGGGACGGGGTACTAGCTTCTATTTTACCATTCCAATTATCTAAAATCTGAAATCTATTTTAGCCCTGTCCTATAGTTCCGGTAGAATAATCCAGCTCAGAACCAAACATACTATGTGGTACTGAATAGATAACTAACAAAATAATTGCAGCAACTATTGAATAAACAGGACGTTCTTTTTTCCAGTTAACAATAACCGCAACTAACCATGCAATGAAACCAATAAGTGTTTTATTATCAGTTAAATCCCAACCAAAAGGAACTCCTGTCCAAAATTCTCCGAAAGCATATTTCTGAACAACCGGGCCTAAAATCATACCTCCTATAAGTAATAAAATAAAAGTTAAATTTGTATATAGTCTGAATGAACTTCTTTTTCCAACCGCAAGTAAACCAGTCAAATTTGATAACAACATAGCAAAAAACATAAAAAATATATGAGGCAATAATGCCCAACGCGGAACCTCACCTTTAAATCTGATCACAACATCTCCACTCTCAAGAAGTATATTATTGTTTTTATCAAATAATTTTACAACATACAAAATTTTTCCCGCCGGTGGTTGTTTGGAAATTTCTGCAATTAGTTTATTGCCTTGTTTTGCAAAGTCATTTATTGTCCATTCGTCATTTGATGGATATTTTTTATAATATATTTTAGCATTTATTTGCTCATTGTCAATTTTTAATTCTACCGGACAAAAGCTTGTGCTTTCGTGATTTCGTGGTAACCTGACTTTATATTTAATTTCTGAGTAATAAAATGATAACCTCTTGGGATGTGATGGTCCGGTTAACCTTTGATAAACTGCCGCTGTTAGCGTAATAATGATAGCTATTATCCAGTAATAAATTGCTTTCTTCATAACGCGTTTTTTTAATGAATTATGATGCAAATTTAATTTATTGTTTTTTATTGATAATTGAAAGCCTGCAAATTGACACTAATAAAAAAGCCTAAAGAATATCTTCGGGCTTTTTAATATAATGGTTCATCTGATTATTTCGATTTCTTATCAAGTAATTTGGTGAATTTTCCTATTTTATCTTGTATTGCCTTGATATCAGATAGCTTTTGTTCCATTGATTCATTAAATGAACTGATCTGGCTTTTTAGCTCAGCAATTTCAAGATTAAATAAACTTGATTTGAGTTTATCAGGTGTTTCACCCTTAATTTGACTTACATTATCTTTAATGAACTCAAGAAATTCATTTAAATGTTCCTGTACTCCAAGTTGTAACCTGAATTCGGGTTGAATGTCATGACGCATAAATTTTACATCAAACAAGATATCATTACGATTAGGTGAAGTTATTATATCATTGAAACATCCAATATATTCAAAAAATGGCTTTTTAATTTGTTCCGGTATATTAAATACTTGTAAAATAACTTTTGATGCATCTTTTTTCTTTTTCTCAGCAGTTAAATAATGCATTGTTGCATATAAACCACGTTTGATTACTTTTGCCGGGGGAAAATTAAAATTATTTTCTTCAAGATATAATTCTCTTAAACTAAGCAACTCAATAAATTCAAGAGGCAGTTTCCTTAACTCTCCGTAACTTACATCAAATGTCTTTAAATTAACTAGTTTACCGATCTCTTTAGGCAGTGTTTTAAAACAATTATGACTGACATCTATTAAAGTCAAGTCCTTTAAATTACCCATTTCAGGAGGCAATTCATTTAACTCATTTCTTAGCAAAAGTAATGTCTTAAGTTTCTTTAATTTTCCTATTTCTTTCGGAAGATGTTGAATATTATTGTAGCTAAGATCTAAATGTTCAAGATTTTTTAAATTACCTATTTCAGGGGGAATAACAGAAATGTCTTTATTTGACAAATCTAACTTAATTGCAGTTTCTTGATTAACCAACTGTAAAAAAGCTAAAACATCTTCTTTATCCATAACAATTAGATTTTGAAATTATTGAAATTTCTTACATCTGGCAAAGATATATTTATTTTATATTATAACTTTAAAAAACAAATAACATATAGGTTATTTTCTATTTACCACTGTAAAAACAGGTTGATAAATTAATTATTTTCAACCTTATTTCCTAATATAATTAAATAATTTGTTCAATGACTTTGGGGAAATATTCATATTCGAGGCTATGTATTTTTTTGCTAATGATTCTGGCGTATCTGATTCACTAACATTAATTTTTTTTTGGAAAATTATTTGCCCCTCATCATAATGTTCATTTACATAGTGTATTGATATTCCCGATTCCTTTTCTTTATTCTTTATGACTGCTTCATGAACATAATTGCCATACATCCCTTTTCCTCCGTATTTTGGTAATAGTGCAGGATGAATGTTAATAATTCTATCTTTAAATTCTTTAATTATTTCTTTGGGAATTAACCATAAAAACCCGGCTAAAACTATGAAATCAATTTTTCTTAATAATAATGTGGTTATTATTTTATCAGATTCATAAAACTCATGCCTGTTAAAAACAATTGTTTCAATATTAAGATTTTCAGCACGTTTTAGTACAAATGCTTCCTTCTTATTTGAAAGTATAACATTAACTTCAACATTATTATTATCGCTAAAATACTTTATAATATTTTCTGCATTTGTACCAGAACCGGAAGCAAATATTGCAATCCTTGTTAAGTCTTTGTTTTTCATGTATTTAAGTATATAAAAAGAAATTATTTAAAAATAAACCTTAAAAATAAGTATTAATCCAATCAAAATAAACTAAAAAAAACACTGGATAAATTCATGCTGAAAGTATATTTAAATAAATCATTATTAGATTATTAATTATAATAATATTACTTGATAATCTTTTTTTTATCATATTTTTTTTATTATTTTGGTTAAATTCATTTCTTTGCAATGTTATTTGAATTCATTATTTATTAATTAAAACATTAATATTATGTCAGACATTTCATCAAGAGTAAATGCAATTATCGTTGACAAACTAGGAGTTGATGAAAACGAAGTTACACCGGAAGCCAGTTTCACTAATGATTTAGGTGCTGATTCACTTGACACTGTTGAGTTGATCATGGAATTTGAAAAAGAATTCAATATTGCTATTCCGGATGATCAAGCAGAAAAAATTGGAACAGTTGGAGACGCTATTTCATACATTGAAAACAACGCAAAGTAAAAATCTATAAAATTTGAACTAAAATGGAATTAAAACGGGTTGTTGTAACTGGGCTTGGAGCCATAACTCCATTAGGCAATTCCTTGGATGAAACCTGGAAAAATCTTATAAATGGTATCAGTAGTGCCAATATGATTACCCATTTTAATCCCGAAAAATTTAAAACTAAATTTGCTTGCGAAGTTAAAGATTACGACCCCACAAAGTATTTTAACAGAAAAGAGGCCAGGAAACTTGACCTTTTTGCTCAATTTGCTTTGGTAGCCGTTGCAGAAGCAATGGAAGACAGTAAAATTGACATTGAATCAATAGATTGCGATAAAGCAGGTGTTATTTGGGGTTCAGGAATTGGTGGTTTAGGAACATTCCTTAAGGAAATTGAAGCTTTTGTTATCGGAGATTATATTCCAAGATATAGTCCGTTTTTTATCCCAAAAATGATAGCTGATATTGCCTCCGGGCATATATCAATAAAATATAACTTCAGGGGGCCAAATTTTACAACTGTTTCGGCATGTGCATCTTCAACAAATGCGCTCATTGATTCTTTAAATTACATCCGATTAGGTAAAGCAAACATTTTTATTACAGGTGGTTCTGAAGCATCAATTAATGAAGCCGGGATAGGTGGATTTAATTCAATGCAAGCTATGTCAACGAATAATGCTGAATTTAAAACAGCATCGAGACCACTTGACGAAACACGTGACGGATTTGTTATGGGCGAAGGTTCAGGCGCCCTGATTTTCGAAGAATTGGAACATGCCAGGCAAAGGGGTGCAAAAATATATGCTGAAGTAGCCGGTGGCGGAATGTCTGCCGACGCATATCATTTAACTGCTCCTCATCCGGAAGGATTAGGTGCTTTAAATGTAATGAGAGCAGCTCTTGAAGATGCATCAATGAACCCGGAAGATATTGATTATATCAATATACACGGAACAGCAACTCCGCGTGGTGATATTGCTGAAATAAAGGCTATACAAAAAGTATTTGGCGAACATGCTTACAAATTGAATATAAGCGCAACAAAATCTATGACAGGCCATTTATTAGGTGCAGCAGGAGCTGTTGAAGCAATTACTTCGCTTTTAGCATCAATAAATAATATTTGCCCTCCAACAATAAATTGCAGCAAGCTTGATCCTGAGATAGATCAAAATCTAAATTATACACTTGATAACGCTGTTCACCGAGAAGTTCGTGCTGCAATAAGCAATACTTTTGGATTTGGAGGCCATAATGCATCAGTAATATTTAAAAAATTCACCGGGTAATTTGTGTTTTTAAAAGTTTTTAGAATCTTTTATCGGTTAAAAGAAGATAACCAGCTTTATTTTCGTTTAAAAAAAATACTTGGTTTCCGGCCTGTTCATATCGAGTATTATAAAACTGCTTTTATACCCCGGTCTTCTACCATTACATATAACGATGGCACATTTATCAATAACGAAAGACTTGAATATCTTGGCGATGCTATATTTGACGCAATTATTGCTGATTACCTGTATAAAAAATTTCCCGGAAAAGATGAAGGATTTTTAACTACCATGCGTTCAAAAATTGTAAATGGTGAAAATCTAAGTAAACTTGCTTTAAAATTAGGCGTTGAAAATTTTATTCAGTTGCCCCCCAAAAAAAACAATACATCAAAAAACATTTATGGTGATGCTTTTGAAGCATTAATTGGTGCAGTTTATTGTGATAAAGGATATGACAAAACAAAAAATTTCGTAAGAAAAAAAATAATTGACAAATACATAAACCTTGATGAGCTTCTTGCAATAGAGACAAACTATAAAAGTAAAATCATTGAATGGGGGCAGAAGTTCAAAAAGGACATTAGCTTTGACACATATCCTGAAAATCCTGATGTTGAATTATCACTTGTTTTTGTTTCAGTTCTTAAAATTGAAGATGAAGAAGCTGGTATTGGGAAAGGTCCTTCTAAAAAAATTGCTGAACAAAAAGCAGCAGAAATTGCATTGCATAATATCAACAAAAACTAATTTAATTTTAGAAACCATAACAAATTGAAAAATACAAATACATCAAAAAAAAGAAAACATAAGCTTTTAGTAGATATTGAATATGATTTCAAACTTATTGGCATTGCTTCGCATGAGATCGACTATAAACTAATATGGTTGATTAACCAGGCCTTAGACATGAATTTTGAAAAACAAGACAATCTTAAAATTTTCAATAAAAAACTTAATGTTGAACAGAGTTTTTCGCTTTATAAAGTTGAGGATGAAAACAACATGTTAATTTATCATTTGATTTCTAACAGGTGCGGGAACGGGTTTCTTGCCAAAGAAATGAACAATTT
>DAOVJU010000134.1 GCA_030632095.1 Chlorobiota bacterium | reverse complement strand
TGGTATTGAAATCACTCATATCCCTAATAATTTCATAACCAATGAAAACATCAACAATTTAACAATATGTCAAAGAACAAAATTAAATATATAACTTTGTGTCGTAAAATTCTACTGAACTTTACGTCGTGCAACAACTTTCGGAAAGTTGGTTTTACAATTTCCTATTCTTCATATACCGGTTCTGCAACTTTACCCATAAACACTATCGTATTTGTGCTTTTTTCAGTTATTGCAAAGACAAATGGTTTGTCAACCATGAAATAAAATTCATCTCCTATAGAAGTAAAAATAATTTCAACCGAAGTTACGGCTGCAGCTTCTGTTCCTTCTTCATTTACATCAACATAGGTTTTGTGCTTAACTTCTGAAATATATAACGGAATTGAAGGGTTAATATTTGAAAAATCAGCCAGGCCTGGAGTAAAAGCAATATCCATTCCCATATCACAAAGAATTTCGTTTAAAGTTTTCTCGTATTCAAATTTAAATTTTGGAAGAAACAGGTTCACATCTTCAACCAGGTATAAACCTTCTATTAATGAATTCCAATCGCTATTATTTAGTTGATTTACAATATCATTACATGAATAATTCTCTTGAGGCAATAATACCATCATATTAAAATTACTTCCACCATACGGGAGTTCTATTGCCCTGACAAGATCATTTTCAAAATAATTGAAGTCAGCTTTAAGGCTCATGGTCGGCACTTGTTTACTTGTTCCATCAGCAAGGTAAAATGGTTTATTTTCTGTATTTGCTTCATCAAAATCGTACTTCCAGGTACCGTTGAAATAAATGGCATTTATCAGATACATAATAACATCAGGCGGAATATTATCTATTATTTCAGTTATTTTATCGTTTGTTTTTTCTGCAACCCAATTGTTAATTATGTCTGGAGCTGCCGGATCGGAAAAATCAAGCGCTGAAATCTCAGCATCGTAATATTCCTCGTTTACATCCAGAAATGATTGTAAAACAGAAAATGTTTCTTCATGCCAAATGGAGTTAGCAATTTGGAAAATCACATTAGGGTCCAGATTAACCAGGGTATTCATCAGATATTTGAAAGATGCATTTATTTCATCCGTTGATAACCCGGAAAGCTTTAAGGTTTCTTCCATGGCCGTTTTTGTGTCTCCGTCAGCGCCATTGTATGTCATGGCCAGTGCAAAAGCAACGCTTAACGGGGAAACGAATACATTCATGTTATTTTCTTCATCATTAACCGCATTAGAGAAAAACTCCAGTCCAAATTCATTATTTGACTGAATTAATTCTTTGTCTTTCTGTGAGAGCTCTACATTTACATAGTCAGTAACGATGGGAGTAACATCTTCTTTTTCTTTTTTACAAGCTGAAAAAACAGCAAAGACTAAAAGAAGCGCAATAATTTTTTTTATTTGACTCATTTTTTCATGGTTTTTAAGGTTTAATATTCAATTATTTCTCCTATGATGATTATTTTGTTTAAAGGGTTGCACCTTGAAAAATTATAAATGAAAATTATGAATTTAAAAAATTAATATTAAAAGGCTTTAAAACAAAAGATAATTAATATCATACTATTTATTATGCATGATTTATTATTTTTGCACCTGCTTAACTATTAGAGAAAAGGCACACTTTGCACAAAGAATATAAATAAGTTTTTGATTATAAGTAGTTTAAATAAAAATATATTGGAATGAAAAAGATAATTTTATTTGTATTGATAATTATTGTTTTTAAAAACACATACGCCTGGACATCTTCCAATGAAGGCATAGCCTATACCATGGAAATGATTGATCAGGAAACAGAGTATATTTCATTTAACAACACCACTTCACAATATGAAATTTGGTGTGATATTGAAATCTTAGAAAACGATACACTGATCATTAATCCTGGTGAAAATTTAAAATTTTGCAATGCAAAGAACGAAGGAAAATCTACATCATATGGAATGGAAATTTATGGAACGTTTTTAGCCATTGGTACAAAGGAACAACCTATCTTTTTAGGCGATCCTGAATATGATTTTGATAATGGTGAATACTGGGATGGTATTAAGTTTTTTGACACTTCTCCAAATGGTGAAAGTATAATGAAGTATTGTTATTTAAGAGGAACAAATACACCAGCAATGGAGTATGCGATAAAGTGTTATAATTCTTCACCAATAATAGATCATTGTAATATAAGTTACATGTGGTCAATTAGGGAGACAGGCGGAGGAGCTGCAATAAATTGCAGAGATGAAAGCTATCCAATAATAAGTTATTGCAATTTTGATATTCTTAAGGTATGTGTTGCTGTTATGTGCAGAGTATTTGTTGACACTGTTTATTATCCGTCACCCTTAATGTACGGATGTAATATCATGCCAGGGGTTCATAGTTTTTGGGGAGCAGGTTGTGATTATGATAAAGTAGTTATAAATGGAGGTTTTTTAGATAATTGTTACCTCGGTTTTGGCAACAATGACGCAGATACTACACTAGGAGAGCCCATAGATACCATAGGCGATGGAATATGTAGTACTACTTCAACCAACTGGTTTCCCCGGTTTATGAATGTAGACGGTATTGTAAATCCCAGGAGCACACCAAATGTAGTTGGTGTAAATGAAATAGAAATTGATATTTTACCCACAACTACTAAGTATTTAGTATTAAACAAGAATTATCCTAATCCGTTTAAAGAACAAACAACAATTGATTTTGAGATCAGGAAAAACAATATTCCGGTTTCAATATTAATATATGATTACAAAGGACAAGTAGTCAATAAAATCATAGAAAATAAAACTTATAATAAAGGAAATTATTCAATTATATGGAAAGGTGATGATTATTGCGGAACTAAAGTTCCATCCGGAATATATTTTTATAAATTATTATCTGATAATCAAATGCAGGTTAAAAAAGCGATTGTGGTAAAATAAAAATACAAATAAAAAGACATCTGGAAAAAAGCAAATAAACAAGTATTCATTTATATTTTATTAACTTAAATTATATTAGCTATGAAACTAAATTTCAATTTCTTAAAAAAGGAAGACCCAATCGCGTGCGTTTAATGAAATGTAACGCGTGTGTTTACGTCTGACATGACACCAAAACCAATCCTATTCATAACGCAATGAATCGGAAGGATTAACACCTGCTGCTTTAAGAGTGCGATAACTTATTGTTGTTATGGCAATTACAATTGCTATTGCAAAACCAAATGCAAAATCAAAAGCACTCAGATTGATTCTATAATGATAGTTTTGCAACCAGTTTTTTGCAACTAAATATATCAAAGGCCATGCAATAAGGGTTGAAATGGTTACAAGAATTAATGTCTCTTTTGTGATCAAATAAAATATATTAGATACAGAAGCTCCCAGCGCCCTTCTAATACCAATTTCTTTTGTGCGTTGCTGTACGGTAAAAGAAGTCAATCCAAATAATCCCAATGTGGCTATTAGTATCGCAATAATTGCAAAAATAACTGATAACCGGGCATTCTGTTTCTCTTCCTTGTACATGCGGTCAAAATCCTGATCCATAAAGAAATACTGAAGCGGAACATTAGATGTAAATTCTTTCCATACTTTTTCAATCTCTTTTATTGTATTTTTTGAAGCCGAATTAGCCAATCTTATGCTTATATATCCCCAGTTATTTGTTTCATCTTTGAATTTAAACATGTATGGAGTTATTTTACTATGAAGTGATTCATGATGAAAATCTTCAGCAACACCAATTACAGGTAAATAAATAATTTCGCCATCATCGGAAGGAGAAATAAATCGTGTGGTTAAAGGATCATCAAGGTTAAACCCTTTTACAGCACTTTTGTTTACTATACATGCCGAACTATCAGTAGAATATGTTTCGTTAAAAAACCTTCCTGAGGAAAGTTTAATATCATAAGTATCAAAAAAATCATAATCTACCCAGTTTGTATTTAATAAAAATGTTTCTTCTGCACGTCCTTCCATCATATAGGCATTGTTATTGTTGTTATGTCCTGGTGCTGCAGTAGATGCTGTAATATTTTCAACACCCGGAATATTTAAAACAGCATTTTTAAAAGCATTAACACGATTTCCTACTGTCTCCGCCTGTGATATAACCATTAGTTGTTCTTTATTAAAACCAAGTTCTTTATTTAGCATGAATTTTATTTGCCTGAACATGATCATTGTTCCAACAATAAGAATAATAGAAATTGCAAACTGAAGTACAACCAAAACACTTCTCAATTTACCATTTTTCATACTGCTCCCAATCTTTCCTTTTAATACTCCAATTGGTTTAAATGAAGAAAGGTAAAAAGAAGGATAACTGCCTGCTAAAAGGCCAACAAATATTGACAATATTAAAAGTGAAGGAATTGTATACCAATTATTCAGGTAATCGATATGTAGTTTTGTTTCCAGAAGACTATTAAAATAGGGTAATGAGAGTTCTATGATAAATATGGCAATTAGCAGTGAAAAGAAAGATAAAAGAATTGATTCTGTTAAAAACTGACTTATAAGAGTACTTCTGGGTGAACCGCTAACTTTTTTTATTCCAACTTCTTTTGCTCTTGTTGAAGCCTGAGCAGTGGATAGGTTCATGAAATTTATAGCTGCAATAACTATGATCAATAATGCAATACTTCCAAATATCAAAAGGTATTTCGGATCGCTTGTAGGTTTAAGATCATGCTGAATGGAATTATCAAGATGGATATCAGTTAATGATTGCAAATAATAAGTATACCTGTTACCCTGAGAAAAGAACTCATCCAGGCTTATTCCCAGATATTGTTCAATCTCAGGACCAACATATTTGTAAATCAAGTCGGGAATTCTTTCATTAACCTGATCCGGATCAGATCCCTTATTGAGCAGCAAATATGTATCGAAACTGTTTGATGTCCAGTGATCATCATTTGCTCTGTGGTTGGTCATAAAAGAGCCTAATACATTGGCGTTGAAATGTGAGGTTTCCGGTATATCTTCCATAATACCCGTAACTGTATATGGAATTGTATCTGTTCCCACATAAAGCAATTTATTTATAGCATCTTCCCTCCCAAACATTTTCTTTTTTGCAGATTCTGATAAAACCAGTTTATGTGGTGCATTGAGTACTTCTTTTTTGTTACCTTCCAATAACTTTATGGAGAAAATGTTGAAGAAAGATGAGTCAACTTCTAAAAAAGCTTTTTCAATAAAATGCTTGTCATTGTATTTTATTATAGTTTCACTCCATACATTGAACCGTGTATAATCTTCTACTTCAGGAAATTCGTTATACATTGTCGGGCCAATAGGGGAAGCTGTTGATGAAACATCTAATTCCTGGCCTCCGATTTTTCCACTTAAAATAACCCTGTAAATTCTATCTTTATTCTCGTAAAACTGATCATAACTTAATTGGTGTAAAATGAACAGTAGTATAATGAGGCTACAAGCTATACCAATAGATAATCCAACAATATTAATGAGTACATATCCTTTTTGCCTGTTTAATGCACGCAGGCTATGTTTTAGAAGATTTTTAAACATAATTCAGATTGATATAATTATTAGGTTTTCATACACATATAAAGACGTATAAAAAACCTATTTGTTACAAAATAATGGATTTTTATTAATGTTTTTTGATGTTGTTATAAATAGAATATTAGATAATAATTTCTTAATATTGAAATATTAAAAAAGACAAATTTAGAAAACTTATAAAAAGATTTTTCAACCTATCAGGTTTTAATCAACCTGACAGGTTTCATTTTTCAGGACAGCTATTATTTCTATTTATGCCCTTTTTGGTGTTATCACCAATAAGTAAATAATTATATTTAATGATAGTTTTTTACCTTATGCACATCAATATTATCCGTGATCAATTCAATATCGGATAGATTAATGTTACCCGAAATATTCATAATAACCATTTCATTGTTACCAGCAACAAGCATTATCAGGTCTTTTACTTTGTTTTCGTTTTCGCGAATTTTAAATTTTACTTGTTCGTTGCTTTCCTTTATAATGATCAGATCCTGAAAATTGTGCGCTATTAACTCTTTATCAATTTCTGCAAATAATTCTTTTGATGAAGTGCCGGTAAAATAATCATCTTCAAAAATAAGGAATTGCATATCGTCTATTTGTTTCAGCAACTCTCTGAGTTCCTTTTCATCTCTGTCAATAAATAAGCGTAATAAGGCCGGAGGTAAACTAAAGCTTATTACATACTCGCTGTTTTTATAGGATTTGAGGAATTTTTTTGAACTGAATTTTGATGTTTCGTTTTCAACACATGCAGGTATTAGAATGGAAACTACCAACAGGACTGTTATAAATTGTGTTTTTAGATTTTTCATTTTCATTAAAGTTTAGATTATTTATTAAACTTAATCGACCTTCTTAATTGTATCATCATTCACCTTATCAAGATGCTCCATTCCTTTTATATCCAATGACTTTGATAGTTTTGAAATACTGTTCAGGTCTATATCACCTGAAATAACCAGCACAACGGATTCATTGTTATAATCTTCCTTAACAAGAATTAATAACTCCTTAATAACATCGTTCTGCTCATTAACAAGCATTTTCACTAATTCCCCTTTTTCTTTTACAATCATTAATTCCTTATAATCATTTCCTAGCTGTGATGCTACTTCATCAAACAAATTAACATCAGGATCATCAGAAATAAGGATTTTGATCCCGTCAAGCTTGCTTGTAATGTCTTTAAGTTCTTCATCATCATCTTCGGTTTCAATTTTTGAAATCAAAGTGAACATGTAGCTGGTAATATAAACCGAAGTTATATTTTCCTTACCATCGTATTTTTCAAATAGTTTTTCTACCGGTGTTTGTGCTTTTATTAAGCTTAATGATAGAAATGTTGTCGCGATTAAAATAATTATTGTTTTCATTTTTAAAATTTTATATGTTATTAATTATTAAAAGCTTATAATAAATTGGCCCATCTTGTTGATTGAAGCCATTTTTCCATATTTTGTCATTGCATTGTCTGCTTTTTTTAAGTTGTTCAACTCTTGCAAGCCCTTATCAATTTTTGATATTTTTTCCAATCCTTTAGTTCCGGTTTCCATTTTTTCAGCAACGAAAGCGAGTGCTTTTTTAGTTTCCAGGTATGCTTCATAAGGATCTTGATATGTGTCCTCAACTTGCGAGAAAAAACTGTCTTTCTTCAAATAGCCTTTAGGAATAATAAAATATACAGTAATTAGAAGTATAATGCTCGCGGCAATGCTTAAAGGAGTCCTGTAAAGCTGAAAAATAGTTTGCTTATTGTTGATTTTGTCCAAAAATTCCTTTTCAAAATCAGGGTTAGTTAGTTTGATGTTTTTTTCTTTAACCAGATATTGAAAATACTTTTTTTGATCAGCAAATTCCACAGGAATACTTTCTTGCATAAAATATTCCTTTAACTGGTTTTCTTCTTTTACAGAAGTTTCACAATTATGGTATTTTTCAATCAGTATTTTTATTTGTTTAATATCCATAGTTGTAAGTTTTTTGCAAGCATTCCTTTATTCTTTTTCTTGCTCGTGATAAATTAACTCTAACAGTATTTATGCTCAGAGAAAGTGTTTGGGATATATCCTCAAACTCGTACCCTTCGATGTCGCGTAATTGAAATATCATTTTTTGTTGCTCAGGTAATTGTGCCACTACTTTTTCAATCTGTTCAATCATGTTTTTATGTTCAAGTTCCTGTACAGTATCTCTGTCGTCACTATTTTCATTAATTGTGTCAAATGAAATATTAGATTGTTTTTTTGCTTTCAATCTGTCAAAACACATATTTTTATTCACTGTCATGGCAAAACCTCCAATATTTTTATACTGATGCAATGTTTTTCTTAATTTCCAAAGTTTTAAAAACACTTCCTGAACATTATCTTCTGCTTCATGGCTGTTGTTTAACATACGCAAAGCAAACCGGTATAAATTGTTTTTAAGGAGAAATATTTTGTTTGTAAACTCTTCTTGTGTCATTACATGGGTATGACGATTTAGTGTCGAAAACATTACAGTATAATTTGATTATTTTGTAGATAATTGATCAAATCATTAACAGTCAGCAAGATAAATGCTTGAAATAATTTGTTAATTATTAAAAGCAGTTATTTTAATACTTTTATTTATCTTGAAACATTTAAGGGGCCCTTAATAAAATATAATCTAGTACCCTGTCCTATAAATTCTGCTAGCATTAATGGCAAAATAAAATATTGAAATAATATTCATTAAAGACCCTCTATTTAATTATCATTTACTATA
>DAOVJU010000041.1 GCA_030632095.1 Chlorobiota bacterium | reverse complement strand
TGGAAATTTTATCATTAAACATGTGGATTGTATCAATTGCTAAAATTCTGTTTATAATATTATCATCAACCAATAATATCTTCAATTCTCGTATTTCTTTTATTTTATTCATATTGAAAGATTCTGTCCCGGTTTTAGTTTTTTCTTCTTCAACTTCAGTATAAGGAATATAAAAGCTAAATGTACTTCCTTTACCTGTTTGGCTTTCAACCTCAATTTCTCCGTTTTGCAAATCTACAAGTTGTTTTACAATAGAAAGCCCCAAGCCTGTTCCACCGTACATTCTGGTGGTTTGAATATCAGCCTGTGTATAACTTTCAAAAATATTGTCAATACGATCATCCGGAATTCCAATTCCGGTGTCTGAAATGGAAAAATTTATAATTACGAAATCTTTTTCATGACTTTTTACATTAACGGAAATTATAATTTCGCCCTTATTAGTAAATTTAATTGCATTTGCAACCAGGTTGGTTAATATTTGGTGAAGCCGTATAGGATCTCCTATAACTAATTCTGGAAATGGTTCAGAAATATTAAGCTCCAGTTTTAATTTCTTTTCATTTGCCCTGACTGACATGATATTATAAAAATTTTGAAGCAATTCCGTTAAGGAAAATCGGGTATTTTCTAATTTGAGTTTGCCGGCTTCTATTTTTGAGAAATCAAGAATATCATTTATTACAACAAGAAGGTTCTTGCATGAGTTTTTAATGTTTTCTATATAAGATGATTGCTTATTAGTAAGTTTTGAATTAAACAACAAATTTGTAAAACCTACAATAACATTAACAGGTGTACGAATTTCGTGGCTCATTCTTGCAAAAAACAATTCTTTAAGCTTTGAGTTTCGGGTTATTTCCTTATTAGCATTTTCAATTTGATCTGCCTGGGCTTGTATTTCTTCTTTCTGGCTTTGAATTTCAGCATTTCTTTCAGTCAGAATTTTATTTGCTCTTTGTTTGATCCTGTAACGATTGAGAAGTATAATAATAAGTATAATAAGAAAAACAGTACTTACAGTAACTGATATTATGAAATATCTTTGCCTGTCTAATTTTACTTTTTGTACCTCTTTTTCTTTACTAAGGAGAACGATTTTTTGTTCTTTTTTTTCAGTTTCATATTTGGTTTGTAATTCTGCTATTAGCTTACTACTTTCAAGATTGTAAATACTATCACTTACTTCATAATATAATTGAGAAAATTCATAAGCATGTTTAAAATCTTGAATTCCAGCATATGCTTTTGATATACCTTCATATCCTTTTTTGAGTATTTCTTTATCGCCAATTTCATTAGCAACCTGGAGACAGCTTTTATAATATTTTATCGCATTGCCATAATCCTTCTGATTAAGGTACAAATTGCCAATGCTGTTCAGGGAATATGCAATCCCCATTTTATGGCCAATTTCTTCTTGAATCAGAAGAGCCTTTCGTTGATATTCCAATGCTTTTGTATAGTCTTTTAGTTTGGAATACAGATCACCAATATTTACATACGATATAGCTATACCGCTTTTATCGTTTATTTCTTTTCTGATATCTAATGATTTATTTTGATACTCTATGGCAAGTTTAAATTTTTCGAGATTTTCATAAGTAAGTCCTATGTTGTTATATGTATCTGCCATTCCTCCTTTATTATCTAATTTTTCACCAAGTTTTAAAGATTCAAAAAAGTATTCTAAGGCTTTTGAAAAATTCCTTTGATTTTTATTGATAATACCAATATTATTAAATGCATTTGACATCCCTTTTTTATCGTTAAGTTCTTCATAAATGTTTAATGACATTAAATAGTTTTCCAGTCCTTTTGAATAATTCCCCTGGTTTTTGTATATAATTCCTATATTATTGTATGAAGCGGCCATGCCTTTCTTATTTCCAAGTTCTTTCTTTATTTCAAGCGACTTTAAATGATATTCAATTGCTTTCGAAGGATTTCCTGTTTTATTGTAAATAAGCGCTATATTATTGAAAGATTTTGCTGTACCTGTTTTGTTTCCGGTTTCCTGGTCAACTTCTGACGATTTGATAAAATATTCTAATGCTCTGTTATAATCACTTTGATAATAGTAAATTATTCCGATTGAATGATAGCTTACCGATACTTCAAATTTGTCATCTGTTTCTTTATATATAGCTAGTGATTTCAAATATAATTCTTTAGCCTTTTCGTAGTCATGTTGAATTAAAGAAATCCAGCCTGAAACTGAATAAGCTTTTCCTAATCCTCTTGCAAATTTGAGTTTTTCAGCAAGTTCTATCGCCTCATTTACATAATCAAGTGCTTTTTCAGGGTTTACCCTGCTATGGATATCGGACAGCTTGTTCAGAATATTTACTGTATTTGTATCACGATCTGAATTTGACAATATATTTTCCAAACTATCAATAACAGAAGATTGCCCAAACAGGCTTACTGAACAAAAAAAATACAGAATATATAGATAAAAATGTTTCATTATTTCACTATTTCATTGTTCTCCCTCTCGGTATAACTTGTACTAGTCAGCTTTGCATTCGTAAACCCGTTAACTACGAGTATACTTTTTTTGTGTACTGTCAGTTGTTAACTACTTACTGTTTTTACTCCAAACTCCAAACTTTTTTAACAACTCTTGTCTTCGGTCTTCCGTCTTTCATCTTCCATTAAATTCGTGTTAGAACCTATTAACCTGAGTTCGATATAAAATTATTATAAAACCTTATTCTAAATTTTAATTCCTATTACCAGTATATCATCTATCTGATCGAGGTTTCCTTTCCACTTTTCAATAGTTTCATTTAAAATTTCCTTTTGCCTTTTCATTGTTTCATTTTGTATTTCCAGCAACAGCTTCTTAAAGGGTTTAGTCATAAATTTTCCCGCTTTTGAACCTCCAAACTGGTCAGCATATCCATCGGAAAACAAATATATTGTATCACCTTTGTTTAAGGAGAATTCATGATTTGAGAAGTTTTTTTGTTCTGTTATATAAATACCAATTGGCATTTTATCGCCTTTTGTTATGGATAGTTCACCATTTCGTATCAAATATAAGGGATTATAGGCGCCGGCAAATTGCAAAAACATTTTATTATAATCTATTATACAAAGCGCTATATCCATTCCGTCTTTTGCTTCGTCTGATTTACCGGTTTGCCCGAGTGTGTTAATTATATGTTGACGTAAAATATTTAAAATATCACTTGCTTTTGAAAATTCATATTTATTAACAATCTCGTTTAGAAATGATATTCCAAGCATGCTCATAAATGCCCCTGGTACACCATGGCCGGTACAATCGGCTGCAGCAATAATTACCTGGCCATCTTTTTTTGTAGTCCAGTAAAAATCACCGCTAACAATGTCACGTGGTTTAAATAGAATGAAATAATCATTGATTGAATCCTCAATATTTTGTTCTTGCGGAAGTACCGCATTTTGAATTCGTTTGGCATACTTTATACTATCGGTAATGTCTTCTTTTTGTTTAGAAATAAGTTTATTTTTTTTCGTAAGTTCAATATTAGCCTTTTGTTTTATTTTATAGTTTCGGAAAATAAGAAACAAGAGGAGTATTAACAGTATAATACCAAATAAAAAGGCATTTTGAATTATGTTCTTTCGTTTAAGTTTTTCCTTATGTATTTCTTCTCTTTTTTGCAATTCGAGTTTTTGAGCCAATTTTTGTTTATCTATTTTATATTGATACTCCTGACTGGTAAGATTTCGAATGTTATCAGCATTTAGCAAGCTATCACTTTGTGTTTTGAAATCAATGAAATACTCAATTGCCTTCTTATAATTTCTTAATTCATAATGGCAAAGCGCCAGAATTTCTAATGTTTCCTTAATTAAGCTTTTATCATTTATGTCCTTTGCAATAATATAGGCTTTATTTGCATATTCAAGTGATTCATGTATTTTACCTGTTTCGAGTAATGTTTTACCAATTGCAGCATAGGTTGATCCAATACCTGCTTTATTTTCAGCCTTGGTATTAATTTCAATTGATTTCTCAAAATACATTATTGCATCATCATATTTTTCGAGTTTACTGAGGATAGTACCAATTTGGTGAAATGCCGAAGCAATGCCGATACTATCTTGTAAATTGGAGTAAACTTTAAGAGCCTTTTTATTATAAGTTAATGCTTCTGTATATTTATTTAAAAAGCATAAAACAATTCCTATATTATTAAAACATGCTGCTATACCAATTTTATCATCTAATTCATACTTTATATTTAGGGATTTCCTGTAATACTTTAATGCGTTTTCGAAATCGTTTAGTTTTTTATACAATATCCCAATATTATTCAAGCATGATGACATTCTGCTTTTATCATCCATTTTTTCGAAAATATAAAGTGCAATCAAATAGTTTTCTATTGCTAATGGGTAATTACCCAATTTTGTATAAATAATCCCCATATTGTTGTAACAAACTGAGGCTTTAATATTGTCATTGATTTCTTCGAAAATAGTTGCTGCTTTTTTGAAATAATCAGAGGCTTTCAAGTATTCATCTCTAGAGAAATATACAACTCCGATATTAACATAACATGTAGAAACACCATCTTTATCATTTAATTCCATAAATAGCTTTAATGACTCATTATATATCTCTAAAGCATTAGCAAATTCTCTTTTATAAGATAAGGAATTGGCATATAGCCGGGTAGCTTCAGCTAAACCTATTATATAATTTGATTTCCTGGACAACTCAATAGCCTCTTTAGCATATTTTTCAGCATTTTTTGAATCATGATATTCATATTCATAGGATATCTTATTAAGCAAGTTGACTTTTATAGTATCAACTGAAGCTTTTAACATAATGCTCTTAAGGCTATCAATTTTATTTGTTTCTTCAGCAAATCCGCTAATTGCAAGTAGAAATACGAGTAAGAAAGTAAATTGATAAGTTATCTTCATGACATGTTATATTTTAATACCAATAATGGTAATATAATCAGAAATCATGTATAGGTAAAATTAAATATGATTGAAATTTATTCCCATAAGCAGTACATCATCAATTTGAGTTTCTTTGCCTTTCCATTGGTTAAAGGCCATTTCAAATATTCTTTTTTGCTTATCCATAGGTAAATTATAGTTGTTCTCAATGAGATAAAGCAATCGTTTTGGGCTGAATTTTCTGTTTTTATCTCCCCCAAACTGGTCAGTATAGCCATCTGTACACATATAAAGCCGAACGGGATGGTCAATACTATAGCTTACTTCCTTAAAAACCAGTTCTTCATAATCATTTGGTACTTCTCCAATACCAAATATACAGCCTTTACTTACTTTAATTTCATTATTCGATAACACACAAAAATTATGTCCGGCGCTTGAAATGCTTAACTTTCTTGATTTTCTATTGTATTTACAAATCGTTAAATCCATTCCATCGTTCTGGAAGCCAGCGCCTTTTTTGCTTCTATAGAAGGATGCAAAGATTTCTTTATTTAAGTCTAGTAGAATTTGAACTGTAGTTTTATTTTCATTTTCGTTCACAATCTGATTAAGCATTGTGTACCCAATCATTGACATAAAAGCTCCCGGAACTCCATGCCCGGTACAATCAACAACTGCTAAAAAGATATTGTCCTTTTTTTCTGCCATCCAATAAAAATCACCACTTACAACTTCTTTGGGACGAAAAAAAACAAAAGAATCAGGAAAACAAAACCTGATCTGTTCTTCTGGTGGCAGTATGCCACTTTGTATGTGCTTGGCATAATCCAGGCTGTCGTTGATTTGAATATTCTTTATTTCAAGTTCATTGTATGATTTTTGAAGAAGTTCACTCTGGTATTCAATCCGGTTTTTTGCTTTTTTGAGGTCAATATGTTTCCCGAAAAGTTCAATAGTACGTTGTTTTGCTTTCTTAATAGATTTTTCTAACCTTACATTTTTTTCTTCAACATCATGGTTAATAATGCTTATATATTTTTTTGCTTTCTTTAAATCGATGTGTTTACCAAAAAGATCTATGGTTCTCTTACGTGCTTTATCTAATGCTTTATTCAGTTTTTCATTTTTTACTTCTATTTCGTCTCGCTGTTTTTCAATTGCCAGTTTTTGATAATTTATTTGTTTTAATGCTTTTTTCAGTATCATTCGTTCACTGAATAACTCAATTGAGCGATGACGGGCCTTATTAAGTGCTTTTTTATGGTCGTCTTGTGAAACTTTATTAATCTGGTTGTTTGAATTGTTTGACGGGGCTTCTTCTTGTTGCTTTTTGTCTTTCTGTTCGTTTTTTTTTATTTTTTCTTTTTGAGACATAATCCAGTGCAACAAATTTTCTACATATATAACAAATATATAGAATAGTATTTTAAAATATTAATTATAACAAAATTATTTATTTACAAATTATTTGCATTTAACAATTTTTTACCATAAATTTGACCAAATGGTTAAACTAAATAATTAAACTAAACAGTTAAAGTAAATAGATAAACTTTATGGTTGATAATCAAGAAAAAACAGAAGAAAAAATTCTCAAAGCAGCAGAAGAAGTTTTTCAAAAAAAGGGTATGACAGGGGCAAGAATGCAGGAAATTGCCGATACTGCCGGAATTAATAAAGCTCTGTTGCATTATTATTACAGGACAAAAGATAAACTTTTTGAAAAAGTCATTAATATGGCATTTTCAAAGTTTTTTCCAAGGGTTATAAATATAATGGGGTCAGGTATATCTGTTTTTGAGAAGATAGAAGTATTTGTTTCAAATTATCTTGATCTTATAGCAAAGCATCCTTTCATTCCTGGATTTGTTATTAACGAGTTAAACAGAAATCCCCAGATATTAATAAGTCTTTTTGAGAAAAATATCAGGTTAAAAGAAGAAGGTTTAATTGATAAATTCAATATTCAGCTTCAGGAAGAAGTGGAGCAAGGAATTATAAAACCTATTGATGCAAGAAATTTAATGGTAAATATAGTAGGGCTTTGCATTTTTCCAATTGTAGCAAAACCTATTGTACAAGGTGTAATATTCGGTAATGATAAAAAGCAATACAATGATTTTCTAAAACAACGAAAAGAACATGTTATTGATTTTGTAATCAGTTCAATTAAGATGGATTAGTAATATTTTATAATTAAACAGCAATCTGATGAAAAAGATACTACTTTGTTTGTTATTAATTTCTACAACAGGCTTATCTCAGCAAACTGATACACTAACGCTTTTTGATTGTTATGATTTAGCCAGGAAAGCACATCCGATCTTAAAGAATTATAAAATTGCTGAAGAAATCGGAAACCTTAAGTCAACGAAAGTATTAACAAACAATTTTCCTGTATTAAATTTTGCAGCTCAGGCAACTTATCAATCGGATGTGATAGACCTTGAAGAAGTATTTTCTGCATTTCCTTCTGATATGCCTGCACCAGAGTTGGATGCTTTGCCAAAAGATCAATATAAAATGTATGTTGAAGCAAGCAAGGTTATTTATGATGGTGGAATAATAAAAACATTAGGAGAACTTGAACTTGCATCTGCTCAAACAGAAATGCAGAAGATAAATGTTGAAGTATTTGGCATAAAAGAAAGAGTTAATGAAAATTACTTTGCTATTCTGTTAATTCAAAAACAAAAAGAAATTATTGAAATATACAGAGAAGAGTTAGATCAGAAAATAGATGTTCTACAAACAGCATTAGAAAATGGAACTATAAATCAATCAACAATAAATGTTTTAAAAGCAGAACAATTAAATCTTGAACAACAAATACTTGAATTGGAGTTTACAGTTCAATCATTGAATTACTCACTGTCAATACTTATTGGCCGAACTGTTAATAATACTCTTATTGAAATTCCCGAATATACTAATCTTACAAATGAAGATATTTTACGTCCGGAAATTGATTTATTCAACCTGGAGAAAAATAAAATAGATATAAGCAATGAATTAGTAAAAAAGAAACAATATCCTGTAATTGCCGGATTTGGACAATTTGGATATGGAAGGCCAGGTTTGAATATGTTAAATCCTGATTTTGATGATTATTACTTACTGGGATTAAGTGTAAAATGGAACATTTATGATTGGGGCCAAACAAATAAAGACAAGCAAGTTCTAACACTTACAAAAGAATTAATAGGAAACCAGGAAGCTGGATTCAGGAGAAATATTAATATTTTATTTGAAAGTGAAAAAGTGAAGATTGAAAAATTAAATCAGTTAATTCAAAAAGACAATGATATAATTCAATTAAAGGAAGAAATAGTTAAAAGAGCTTCCGTTGAATTAGAAAATGGAACAATAACATCAACAGATTATTTGTCAGAGTTTAATGCTGAGAAAAAGGCAAAATTGAATAAAACTGTTCATGAAATTGAATTAAGTAAAGCCGAAACTAAGTTACGTACTATTCTTGGGCAACTTTAAAGAAATTATAAATTATAAGTTAAAAATTATAAATTATGAATAAATACATAATACCAATAATAGTTGCAATACTGTTTTTTTCGTGCAATAGTCAAAACCATAAAGCTGATGCATATGGAAATTTTGAGGCAATTGAAACAGTAATTTCTTCTGAAGCAAATGGTAAACTTATCAAATTTAATATTGAAGAAGGTGTTGAAGTAAAAGCTGGTCAGCAAATTGGAGTTATCGACACTACAGATATGTATTTGAATAAGCAACAGGCAATATCGCAAAAAAGAGCAGTGTCATCAAAGATCACTACTATTAATGCACAACTGGAAGTGCTAAAAGTGCAATTTAAAACTCTAAAAAATGAGAAAGAAAGGCTTGGGAATTTATTGGATGGAGGAGCTGCCACGGAAAAACAAATGGATGATTTAGATGCTCAAATAAGAGTGCTAAAAGCTCAGATTGAAGCTACAAAAACACAAAAAAAATCTGTTTATAGTGAATTGGATGTAGTACAAAAACAAATTGATCAAATTGATCATAGAATTCAAAAATGTTACCTGGAAATACCTAAAAATGGAGTAATTCTCAATAAATACGTTGAAGTTTCAGAATTAGTTGTGCAGGGAAAAGCCTTATACAAAATTGCAGATTTAACATCAATAATTTTAAGAGCATATATCAGCGGTAGTCAGCTTCATGAGATTAAACTCGGGGAGAAAGTTACAGTTTATATTGATAAAAACAAAGATGAAAATATTGAGTTTGAAGGTAAAGTTAGTTGGATATCTGAAAGTGCTGAGTTTACACCAAAAATAATACAAACAAAGGAAGAGCGTGTTGATTTGGTTTATGCCATTAAAATTAAGGTACAAAATGATGGCCGGATAAAGATTGGCATGCCAGGAGAAGTATACTTTCAGAATTAAAAACTAATATGAACAACACGGTGGTAAAAGTTAATAAAATTTCTAAATTCTACAAGAATGTTCAGGCAATACATGACATTTCATTCGAGGTTGAGAAGGGTGAAATATTTGGATTAATTGGACCGGATGGAGCAGGAAAAACAACGATTTTTAGAATTCTTACAACTTTGTTGTTAGCAGATACCGGTAAAGCAAATTTAGCAGGTTTTGATGTAGTTTCTGATTATAAAAAAATTAGAAATATTGTAGGTTATATGCCTGGCAGGTTTTCACTTTACCAGGATTTATCAGTCATTGAAAATCTTATGTTTTTCGCAACAGTTTTCGGGACTACTATAGAAGAGAACTACGATTTAATAAAAGATATTTATATACAAATTGAACCATTCAAAAATCGACTGGCAGGTAAATTATCAGGAGGAATGAAACAAAAACTTGCTTTATCATGTGCATTAATTCACAAACCTGAAATTCTAATTCTTGATGAGCCTACAACCGGTGTTGATGCAGTATCAAGGAAAGAATTCTGGGAGATGTTAAGAAAACTAAAGGAAAAGGAAATCACAATCATGGTTTCAACACCTTATATGGATGAAGCAAGTTTATGTGATAGAGTTGCTTTGATACAAAATGGTGAATTCTTAGATATTGAAACACCAGAAAATATTATAAATAAATTCGACAAAAAGCTATGGTCGGTTAAATCACAAGATATGTATCAGCTTAGAAATGATTTAAATGAATTTCAATATTCAGATACCGTTTTTGCATTCGGCCAAACTTTACATTATACTGATATCAGGAAAGAAATAAGTAATCGTGAAATTGAAGAATTTATCAAATCAAAAAATCATCAGAATATAAGTGTTGTTTCAATTGAACCAAATATTGAAGATTGTTTTATGAATTTAATGACCAAATGATTTAATAATTAAAAATGATGTTTGTGTTTGAATGAATAAAAAAATGTTGAATTTATTGTAAAACCAGAAACCAGTAACCAAGAACTGAAAACATTGAGCTTCAATTATGAATGATAATAATGATATTATAATAAAAGCAATTGATCTTACGAAGAAATTCGGGAGTTTTGTGGCAAACGACAATTTGAATTTTGAAGTTAAACAAAACGAGATATTTGGATTTCTTGGGGCAAATGGAGCAGGAAAAACAACCGCAATGCGAATTATGTGCGGTTTGTCAAAACCCAGTTCCGGTGAAATTAATGTGGCTGGTTTTAATGTCTATACTCAATCGGAGAAAATAAAAAAAAAAATAGGGTATATGTGCCAGAAGTTCTCATTGTATGAGGATTTAACAGTATTCGAAAACATTAGGTTTTATGGTGGTATTTATGGTATGTCAAGAAAAGACATTCGTAATGAAGCAGGTCGTTTGCTTCAGGATATGGGGATAAATAAATACAGAAACTCTTTAATAGCCTCATTACCTATGGGCTGGAAGCAAAAACTAGCGTTTCTAATAGCAATAATCCATAAACCAAAAATAGTTTTTTTAGATGAACCAACCGGAGGTGTTGATCCGATTACAAGAAGACAGTTCTGGGATTTAATTTACAAAGCTTCACATGATGGTATTACCGTATTTGTTACAACTCATTATATGGATGAAGCTGAATATTGCGACAGGATTTCAATTATGGTTGATGGAAAAATTGTTGCACTGGATACACCTGAAAATCTGACAACTAAATATAAATCGAAAAACATGGATGAAGTTTTTATTAAACTAGCACGAAAACCAGTAACCAGTAACCAGTAACCAGTTAAATGAAACGATTTATCGGCTTTGTAAAAAAGGAATTTTACCACATCTTCAGAGATGTCAGAACAATGGTTATTTTGTTCGGAATCCCTGTTGTACAAATTTTACTTTTTGGTTTTGTTATTACTAATGAGATAAAAGATGCTAAAATTGCCATCCTGGATCATTCTCATGATGAAATAACTAAAGAAATAACTAATAAACTGCTTTCGTCAGGATACTTTATATTACATCAAAAACTTAATTCTAATTCGGAAATAGAAAATAGCTTCAGAAAAGGAGAAATTAAAGAGGTTATTGTTTTTGAACAGAATTTTGCTGAAAAACTTGAACGGGAAAAATCAGCATCCATTCAAATATTAACTGATGCATCGGATCCAAATATTGCTAGCATGCTTACTAATTATACATCTGCTTTGATTTATGATTATTTGAAGGAAATAAATGGTGAATTTGTAGACCGGATTCAAATATCTCCGGAGGTCAGAATGCTTTATAATCCAAATTTGCAAGGAGTTTATATGTTCATACCAGGTATTATGGCTATGATACTAATGTTAATATCTGCGTTAATGACATCTATTTCCTTAGTACGGGAAAAAGAATTAGGAACTATGGAGGTTTTACTTGTCTCTCCATTAAAACCAATTCAAATTGTTTTAGGAAAGGTTACACCGTATTTTGTACTTTCTGTGGTAAATGCGTTATCAATAATTCTTCTTGGAAAATTTGTATTTGGAATGCCGGTGGCAGGAAGTTTTATTTTACTAATGGTTGAAAGCATGCTTTTTATTCTTCTGGCTTTATCCCTGGGAATATTAATATCCACTGTTGCGAACAGCCAACAAACAGCAATGATGATGTCGATGTTTGCTTTAATGTTACCAACGATATTATTAAGTGGTTTTATTTTTCCTGTTGAAAACATGCCAATTATACTTCAATGGATTGCTTTTGTTATGCCACCCAGGTGGTTTATTATAATCTTAAAGGATATTATGCTAAAAGGAACAGGTTTATTTTTTGTGTGGCAGGAAACTTTTGTTATTGTATTTATGATATTTCTATTTATTATGCTGAGTATCAGGAAATTTAAAGTAAGACTTGAATGAAAGTAGTAATCAGTAATCAGTAATCAGTAATCAGTAATCAGTAATCAGTAACCAGTAACCAGTAACCAGTAACTCAAAACACTATACTCAACTTGAAACTTTGAACATGAAACTTTGAACTAACATAGATGCGCACAATAATTTTCATACTTC
>DAOVJU010000215.1 GCA_030632095.1 Chlorobiota bacterium | reverse complement strand
GAAAAAATAATAAAAAAAAATTACAATAAATTTGGATTACAACATAGAAGAGTTTGTATATAAACATTATAATAAGCTAATACAATTAATGAATCCAGTATAAAAAGTACGAAATTTCTTGAAAAGCTGAAAATCAGTTTTGCCCCATCCCAAGCGGGAGCCTGATTTTCAGCTACTTCTCCCGTTTGGGTTTGGGGCTAAAAGTAGCTGAAAATTGAACTCAAACCTTTTTATACTGGACTCATTAATAAATAACAAAATCAAAATATCAAATAAATCTCAGGCCTCCGCAGAGTAGCTTCTGTGCTCGCGGAATAATCAAAATATTAATATTAAAGATGTTTTGAGCATTTAATCATTGGTGTTTCAAATTTATTTGTAATTTGGTTATTATTATTTGGTGCTTTATTTATAAGTAATTCCTGACATATTCAGGTTAAGATATACCATAATTTATTTAATATTTTGGAAGAAATAAAACACATACTTGGTAAATTTGACATTATTACCTTTAAAGAAATGGGACAGGTAAAGCTTATGAATCGCATTGATACAAAGTATATCCTGCATATAAACCGGTTAAGCAATATTTTAGAAAAAGCAAGTAAAGATTATTATATTTTTAAGATTTCGGGAAATTTAAACCGGACCTATACAACTTCATATTATGATACAACAGGTTATAAAATGTATCATGATCATCACAACAGAAAACTTAACCGGTTTAAAATAAGAGAACGTACATATACCGATACGAAAGAAGAATTCCTGGAAGTCAAGTTCAAAAATAATAAACGGTTTACAATAAAGCGAAGAATAAAAATTGGTACAGAAACAGACAAATTAGATAAAAACAATTTTGTTAAGGAAAAATCACCATATTTTCTTGAAGATCTAAATCTATCGTTAACAAACAGGTTTGCAAGGATAATGCTAGTCAGTAAATTAATGAATGAGCGCGTTACTATAGACACTAACCTGGAATATTTAACAAAAACCGGTTATGAAAGAATTCCAAATCTGGTAATTATCGAGCAAAAAAGATCAGCTTATAATAAAAGAACAAAATTTACGAGCATTCTACTGGAAGAAAGAATTAAATCAGTTGCTTTTAGTAAATATTGCATTGGGATGGTGCTTACCAGATCAAAGACAATAAAATCAAACCGGTTTAAACCCAAAATCAGGCTTTTGAATAAGCTGAATATTGTTTGAAATTTTCTTATATTATGAAATACATTTTTCTAACTTTGCCTGATTAATAAACTAACTTATGATTTTGAATTCTCTTACAGCAATTTCACCTGTTGATGGCAGATATCGAAATAAAATCTCATCGCTTGGCAATTATTTTTCAGAATATGCCCTTATTAAATACAGGGTACTGGCCGAAATAGAATATTTCATTGCTTTAAGTGAAATTCCAATCGAACAGTTAAACAAAATACCAAAAAGCATATATTCTGAACTAAGAAATATCTATAATGACTTTTCAACCAGTGATGCCGGGAGAGTTAAAGAAATCGAAAAAACTACAAATCACGATGTGAAAGCAGTTGAGTATTTTATAAAAGAAAAGTTTGAAAAGCTTAATATATCCGGATATAAGGAATTCATCCATTTTGGGTTAACCTCACAAGATATAAACAATACAGCAACACCATTATCAATAAAAGATGCAATTGAAAAAGAGTATATTCCATTATTTAATAAGCTAAAAAATTTACTTAGTGAAATGGCAAAAGACTGGTCTGGTATTTCAATGTTAGCCCGGACGCATGGCCAGCCTGCTTCGCCAACTCGTTTAGGAAAAGAAGTAATGGTTTTTATTCAAAGGCTTGAAGTGCAAATTAAGCTCCTGAAAAAAATACCATATGCTGCAAAATTTGGAGGTGCAACAGGAAATTTTAATGCTCATTATGTTGCTTATCCTGAAATTGACTGGAATAAATTCGCGGTTAATTATGTTGAGAATATCCTGGGTTTGAAACGTTCGTATCCTACAACTCAGATTGAACATTACGATCATCTTGCTGCCCTGTTTGATAATCTGAAAAGGATAAATACAATTTTGATTGATTTAAGCCGTGATTTTTGGACATACATTTCAATGGATTATTTAAAACAGAAAATTAAAAAAGGTGAAATAGGGTCTTCTGCAATGCCACATAAGGTAAATCCGATTGATTTTGAAAATGCAGAAGGTAATCTTGGAATAGCAAATTCATTTTTTGAACATTTATCAGCCAAATTGCCTGTTTCCCGTTTGCAAAGGGATTTAACTGATTCCACGGTTTTAAGGAATGTTGGTGTTCCTGTGGCCCATAGTATGATAGCTTTAAAATCTTTAATTGCCGGATTGAATAAGGTTGTTGTTAATGAATCTAAGATTAATGCCGACCTTGAAGAAAATTGGGTTGTAATAGCTGAGGCAATTCAAACTATATTACGTAGAGAAGGATATCCAAACCCTTATGAAATATTATTAAATTTGACACGTTTGAACAAAAAAATCGGAAAACAAGAGTTTATTGAATTCATTGATAGTATAGATGTGAATGATTCTGTTAAAAAAGAGCTTAAATTAATTACACCTTTTAACTATACAGGTTTATAAAATCCATTTGAATAAATTACTAAATGAAGAATTTTACAAAAGTAATTCAATACATACTTCCTTATAAATACTATGCATTTTCAAATCTTTTATTTAACCTGATAGCGGTTATTGCATCATTGTTCTCATTAACAATGGCGATCCCGTTTCTGGGAATTCTTTTTGGAGCACAGGAACTTGTTGAAACCCCTCCCGAACTTGAGTTTAGCGTAGAGTCCATTTCAGGAAATTTCTCACATGTTTTAAGCAGGATTATAAGAAATTATGGAAGCGATGTAGCTCTTGGTTTAATAAGTATTTTGATTGTTATAATGACATTTTTTAAAACATTTTTTCATTATTTATCATTATATGTTCTGGCGCCAATAAGAAATGGAATAGTTAAAGACATAAGAAACAAAGTTTATAATAAAATATTAAACTTACAGCTTTCATATTTTTCTGAAGAAAGAAAAGGGGATATCATAGCACGAATTACCAACGATGTTCAGGAAATTGAATGGTCAATTTTAAGTTCGTTCCAGGTGCTTTCGCGTGTTCCTATTACAATGACAATTTATTTAATTTCATTATTCATAATTAGTGTTAAACTAACATTATTTGCAATTGTTTTACTTCCAATAAGCGGATATATTATTGGCATTGTAGGAAGAAATCTCAGGAAAGTGTCATTAAAAGGCCAGGAGAAAATGGGTGGATTATTATCTTATATTGAAGAAACACTCTCCGGGTTAAGAATTATAAAGGCATTTAATGCAGAGGAAAGCATATATAACCGCTTTGAAAAGGAAAACGATTTATATACCCGGATAATGGTAAAAATGTTCCAGCGCAGATACCTGGCATCGCCAATGAGTGAATTACTTGGAACTATGGCTATTGTAATTGTAATGTGGTTTGGTGGATCAATTGTGCTTCGTGAAACCGGTGAATTAAACTCACAGGTGTTTATTGGCTATCTGATTATTTTCTCGCAAATTATTAATCCTGCAAAATCATTCTCAACAGCGTATTACAATATTCAAAAAGGCATGGCCTCAATTGACAGGATAAATATTATATTGAATGCAGAAGAGAATATTCTTGAAATACCAAATGCAAAATCAAAAAATGATTTCACTGAATCTATAGAATACAGAAATGTTTCATTTAAATATCAAAAAGAAGAAGTGCTTAAAAACATTAATCTGAAGGTTGAAAAGGGTAAAACAGTTGCCTTAGTAGGACAATCTGGTTCCGGGAAATCTACTTTAGTTGACCTGTTACCAAGGTTTTATGATGTAGTTGGAGGCGATATTTTAATTGATGGTATTTCAATAAAAAAATTGAAATTGATAGATTTACGCGATTTAATGGGAATTGTTAACCAGGAATCAATTTTATTTAATGACACTTTATTTAATAACATTGCCTTTGGTAGTAAAAATGTTGCAAAAGAAGAAGTTGAGGCGGCTGCAAAAGTTGGAAATGCACATGATTTTATCATGAATACTGAAAAAGCTTATCAAACAAATATTGGTGACAGGGGAGGAAAATTATCAGGTGGTCAAAGACAAAGAATTAGCATTGCAAGGGCAGTTCTTAAAAACCCGCCAATATTAATACTTGATGAGGCTACATCTTCACTTGATACCGAATCGGAAAGACTTGTTCAATTGGCATTATATAATTTAATGAAAAGCCGTACATCAATTGTAATTGCCCATCGCTTATCTACAGTGCGTGATGCTGATGAAATTTGTGTGTTGCATGAGGGTGAAATTGTTGAACGCGGAACGCACGATGAGCTAATGAGCATAGCCGGACAATATAAAAAGCTTCACGATTTGCAAATGTTTTCTTAGTGATTTCTTTTCTTAACCTAAAGTATAGCTGAACGGGCTTGAATAATCGTTATCAGGCAAGCTTGTTGTATAATGATAATTATTTTATTATATACATTTTTAATAAAACATCCGATGTTTATCAAACACCGGATGTCTTGATTTTTCAATAAATATACCTATTGCTTTATTATTATTTAATTCCTGACTATTTAGGTTTGAAGCAATAAAACTACGGCTACACTAATTACGATACTCAATAAAGCACCTATGGTTTTCTTTTTATTTTTCATTTTTTTCGTTTTAATACTGTTTTTATATTTCTATATTTTAATTATCAAAGACTTTCCTCAATTAATACTGGTTTCTTTGGGTGTGTGTTCAATAAGGTACATACGTTACAAAAGTAAAGGCACATGAGTTGCAGTATATTCTCATTTACTAACATACTTAAACAAAGGTAAATAACTTTCAAAAAACACTAAACCGGCAATTAATTTTAGCGTTTGTTACCTGCTGGCTTCCTTCATTCTGTCAGTTTTTCAGTGTGTTAGCAAAGGCATACTTATTGACAAGTTTTGGTTCTGGCAGTTGGTTTTTCAAGAGACTTGGCAATGTGTATGGCTTTTGAGGTGGTATTTACTTTCTTTTCTTATTCTCAATTTTCTTTATTGCTTTTTCAAAATCACTTTCTTTAATTGCTTTTTGTCTGATTTGCTTAAATTTCTCAAATTCGCTTTCTGCATTTTCTTTTGCAATTTCATGAGAAATACTTCCTGCATTATTCAAAATATCACGGTCGTTTAAACTTAGAAAACCATCTAACTTGATTATCCAGTCTTTCATATACATCGGAATTCTCCTCATTGCTTGTCCTTGTGCAAATACAAGATATTGTTCAACTAAATTATTCAAGGCTGTTAATTCATTTTCTTTTAAGTAGTTTTTAGCAATTGAAATATCCGTTTTTCTAATTTTATCGCCCCGCCAGGATGTTAATCCCATATTCTCTTTTGAACTGTCGGCTCTCTCTTTAATGATTTCTGCTGCTGTTTTACCTGTTATCGACCAATGCATTTTGTTTTGAACAGTTTTAAAAAACTCAATGCTTATTTCAAGGATTGGATCATAATCCACACTTGTCGAATAAATGTCAGTAATTTTCCTGTAAAATCGTTTTTCCGATGTGCGAATATCTTGTATTCGCTTTAATAATTCTTCAAAATAATCGAAAGGTAAATCTGGATTTTTCAAACGTTCATCATCTAATACAAATCCTTTAACAATATATTCCCGGATTTGTCTTGTTGCCCATTGTCTAAATTTTGTAGCAACGCTTGATTTTATACGGTATCCAACCGATATAATAGAATCAAGATTATAAAATTTCTGTTTCCGTTTTACTTCTCTGCTACCTTCAATTTGAACTTGTAAGAAATCCTTACAAGTTGCTTTTTCGTCTAATTCACCTTCCTCAAAAATGTTTTTTAAATGAATTGTAATATTCTGAGATGTAGTCTGAAACAATTCAGCCATAAGCTTTTGTGTAAGCCAAACCGTTTCGTCCTGAAAGCGTACATCTAGCTTTGTTTCTCCGCTTTCGGTTTGGTATATGATTATTTGTGATTTGTTTTCTTCCATAATACTCACTTGTTTAGCTAACACTTCCCTCCACAATTTTAATCTCATCTTCTGTTAACTCATATAACACATAAACCATTTTGTCTATTTCTTTGTCAGTTTGGCTTATTTCACTTTGCAGATTATTAATTTCTTTACTGTAAGAATTAAAATATTCTTCCCATTCGTCCTGTTGTACCAACGAAAACTTTATTT
>DAOVJU010000272.1 GCA_030632095.1 Chlorobiota bacterium | reverse complement strand
TTTCTTTTTATAGCTAGTTTAGTTTTTTTTGCATGGGGGGGGGTTAAATACTCTCTATTACTTATAATATCAATAATAGTTAACTACTTAATAGGCGTCGCCATTAATAATTATAAAAAGAAAAAAGTATTTTAAAGAGAGGGGAATTAAAATGTACTTGCTTATTTGTCCCAGTAAGTATTCTGTTTACCCTGAAAAACTTCCGGGTTTTCTTAAGCTGGGACAAATGCAACAGACAAATCAATTTGTTAATATAAAGAATTACAACCTTTTTCAAACTATTCTCAAACTATTTTCAATCCATTATTCTATTCTTGCTTAAACATGATGATATACATTTGTACAGAAATTATTTATTCACAAAACTTTGAAATCATGAAATCAAAATTATTTAAACCCCACTACAGATTCTTAGTATTACTGATAATAATTCCATTAGTTAGTAATGCACAAAAGAAAAATAGCTATATGGACAGAGTTTTTAAATATGAAAATACCAGCAAGACAGAAACCTTTACTTTCGCGATTAGTGAAAAAACAGAAAAAATAGAAATCAATTTTGATGGGAACATTAGTCAAGGGTCATTAATACTTAAATTTATTGATCCGGATGACAATAAGGTAACAGGATTTTCACTGGTGTGTTCTGAATCTGATGGTAAAAGTTATAGTTCTAATTCGAATTCAGGTAGCAGGTCAAGATCAAGCTCAAGGTCTAGCAGGAGTTCTAGGTCAAGTAGAAGTTCAAGATCAAGTTCTTCCACAGATTCAACCGATGTAAATGATCCTGATACAATAGTAATTTCAAAAATTAAAGTTAAAGAGTATGAATATACTTCTTTTGAAAAAACACAAATCGACAATGAAGGAGCAAGAGGAGTAATGAACAAGGGAATTAAAAATCCAACACCCGGATTATGGAAATTTATCATTTATTCAGAAGATGCTACAGGTGAATTGTCAGCGAAAATTGTTATGAAATAATTTAGAAATCTTATATTTAATCATGTCCGTTAAGATTGAAAAGATATTTATGCTTTTGAAAGCACTACTAATCATTTTACTTGTTAACTTTTGGCCTGGTTTATCATTGGCTACAAGTATAAAAGGCCGGGTAGAAATTGACGAATCATGGGAACCATTAATCTATTTATCGCTGATAAATTCATTTGATGATCTTAATACTGCTTCTTATGATTTCTTAATCTATAAGGCAGAAATTGACAATCTTGGTTGCTTTGAAATGATTGATATTGAAATTCCGGATGACGAAAGAATATATCGTTTGCATATTTGCAAAAAAGGGGATCCGGTTTCAACCATAATTATTGGAGGAACAGACGAAAATTTCATTCATTTTATAATGAAAAATGATGACAACATTAATATTGAAATTAATAACGATTCGCCAGAATTCCAGTATAGTACTGTAAAAGGACATTCGGCTAATCTGAGTTTGAAAGAATTATTTAAACTACAAAAGAATCTGCATTCGCCACCTTCAATACCTTCTATGCAGAATCGTCAGTTTTTACGTGAACAAGTGCTTGAAAATTATCGTAAACTGGCAGATACTTCTTCACATGCCATTATTCAATTGATTACTCTGTATTTTATTAATGAATCATTTGCATCGTCTGATCAGCTTTATTTTATGGAAAAAATACATGCTAAAATTCAAGCTTCAGATACTTCCGGCCCATATTACAAAACTTTTTTAAATGAACTGAATTACATAAAGTATCAAACAAATGTTAGTTCAAAAACCAGATACAATTGGATTATATGGGCTGGTATTTTGCTCGTTATCACAATTATAGCAGGGTTATATTATATTTCAAAGAAGAGGTCTCCAACAAAATTGAAAAATGAACTTACACATTTAGTGAACCAATTATCTGTACAGGAAAAACGCGTGCTCGACTTATTAAAAGAAGGAAAATCGAATAAGGAAATTTCACAGGAATTACATATAGAAGTTAGTACGGTAAAAAGCCATTTGAATAAGATATATTCACGTTTAGGTGTGAAAAGCCGCAAAGAAATTATTAATTCCTATACTTCTCAGTAAGCTATTATCCAATAAAAGATAACTTTGCACCACATGAGTAATTTCGATGTTATAGTGGTAGGAGCGGGTCCGTCCGGTTTATTAGCAGCAGGCAGGGCGGCAGAATTGGGAGGCAAAGTACTGGTACTGGAAAAAATGCAGCAAGAAGGACGCAAGCTGTTGATCACGGGAAAAGGACGGTGTAACATCACAAACGATGCAGCTATTGGCGATTTTATCACACATGTATACCCCAATGGCCGCTTTCTGCGAAATGCTTTCTCACAATTCTTTTCGAAAGATATCATTGAGCTATTTCATAAATACGGCGTAGAATCAACCCTGGAACGAGGTGGACGCTACTTTCCTGCCAGTAACAAATCCGCGGATGTATTACAAGCACTATTGAGATGGGTCAACGAATTAAAAGCAGAGATACGTTGTGGCCATCGGGTTGAAAAACTGGTCGTTAAAAACAATACCATGCAAGGCATTCAGGCTAACGGAAAAAAATTCATGGCCAGGCATGTCATCCTTGCAACAGGAGGCAACTCCTATCCTGCCACAGGCTCCAATGGAGAAGGTTATGAACTAGCCAGACGAGTAGGACATTCAATAGAAAAGGTCAGGCCTGTACTCGTACCCTTAGAAACTGAAGGAGACATAGCACAAAAGCTACAGGGCCTTAACCTGAAAAATGTAAAGGTTGTTGTATGGGTAAATGACAAGAAAACGAGTGAAAGCTTTGGCGAGATGATATTCATGCACTTCGGCCTGTCCGGCCCCATTATCCTGACCCTAAGCAGGATTGTTGTTGATGAATTGCATAAGAACAACAAAGTGGAAATAATCGTTGACCTGAAACCTGCCCTTGATGAGCAAAAACTTGATAAGCGTCTGCTTCGCGACCTGAATGAACATGGCAAGAAAAAAGTCGGCAATGTTTTCCGTTACTGGTTACCGGAGGCTATGGTTCCAGTTTTCATTGATCTTTTACAACTTGATCCTGAAAAGGAATGTCACCAGGTTTCATCAAAAGAACGGAAACAAATCCGTCACCTTCTTAAAAACCTGCGTTTCAGGATCACCAATCATCGCTCTTTTAAAGAAGCTATCATTACAGCAGGCGGTGTTTCCACGAATGAAATATCTTCCAAAACTATGGGATCGAAACTGGTAGCAGGACTTTATTTTGCTGGTGAAATGATCAATCTGGATGCTGATACGGGTGGCTATAATTTGCAGATTGCATATTCGACCGGATGGTTGGCTGGTAATTCGTGTATGAAAAACCGGTAGGTAACTAATGTCAAAACGTTCTGGCATCCTTTGTATAAGCTCTGTGACCAGTGCTGTTACATTAAATATTTGCAAATTAAATACAGAACAACTTTAACCCTTACAATTTTTTAGGGAAACTTAAATATGTACATATTGCCCGATTGAATTTATAGCATAATTTCTGAATTTCCTTTGAGATATTTCATAAAAAGTTAAATAAAATTTGGTTTATAATATAAACTACTTTATATTTGTCGAACAATTAATTAATAAAGTTATGGAGAATAAAAATTTAAGTGACAAAGAAAGTCTTGAATTGATCACAGAAATGATCAATACGGCAAAGGGCAACATTCAGAATAGTTATATATATTTCCTGATATGGGGGTGGCTGGTAATACTTGCTTGTTTACTCAACTATGGATTGTTAAAATTTACCGATATGGAACATCCGGAATTGGCATGGTCTATTTTAATAATAGGTTTCTTTTTATCGGGATGGTATGGATACAAATTAGGCAAATCTTCACAAGTAAAAACCTATAGTGATAGAATTTACGGCCAGATATGGTTTGCTTTTATTATTAGCTATTTTATCTTACTCTTTTTCATGAAAAATATTAATTACAATATAAATCCTTTGATCTTGATTATGGCAGGTGGAAGTACATATCTCTCAGGCATTACCATTAAATTCAGGCCTTTAATATATGGTGGAATTGTTCTTTGGATTTCTGCAATTATTAGTTTCATGTTACCTGGTGATTTACAATTATTAACTTCGGCCGGAGGAATACTTTTAGGATATTTAGTACCGGGATATATACTTAAATATAAAAACGGCAAGAATGTTTAAAACACTCGATCCATTACTACATTCTCAATTACGACTTTCAATTATGTCGCTTCTTGTTAGCGTTGAGCAAGCTGATTTTGTTTTTATTAAAGAAAAAACAGAAGCTACAGCCGGTAATTTAAGTGTACAGCTGGATAAATTATCAAATGCCGGGTATATTGAAATTATCAAGGGCTATAGAGGTAAAAAACCTCACACATCCTGCAGGATAACAAAAAATGGGATTGAAGCTTTTGAGAACTATGTGAATGTATTGAAAAGTTATATCAATATTAAGAAGTAAAAAAATTTGTTATTATGGTTTATATTATAAACTTGTTTATGTTGACAATGAAGAAACCTCAAAGGTAACGTGTTAAAAATTAAACCCTGTCAGTGGTTTTTTACCCTGACAGTGGTTAATAAGTGAGGACTTAAAAGGAAAATGGTATGTTGAAAAATTTAAAACATTTAAAACAGCAAGACGGGACAATATTTTAGAAATATTTCAAATTATGTTTGTCACATAATAAATTAATAATCAACTACTTTAAAAAACATGAGTTATGAAAAAAAACATCTTATTAATCATCGTTTCGATTATGGCAGTAAATTTTCATCTTCAAGCACAATCAATTGATAAAGAAATAAAAAAACTGACATGTAAAGCTTATTTAATGAACAGTAATACATTCTGGGAAGAAGCAATTCAAAAATCAAAAATGTATGCGAAAAAAAATGCCGGTACACCAGAAATACAATTGCTTTATATCAATTCATTATATGGAATACTAAACAGCACAATGGCAGATAAGGATGAGGAAACATATAATAAATATATTGATGAAACTGAAGATGCTATTGATGAGTTTTTTGAAGCTTATGCTGATGACGCAAGGATAATATGTATAAAAACAGGATTGTATAGCATAAAAATGGCATACTCTCCATGGAAGGGAATGTTCTATGGGCCTAAAAGTGGAGAATTAATTAGTAAAGCCATAAAGTTAAATCCAAAATTGCCTCAAACATGGATAAGAAAAGCCAGCTCAGAATTCTTTACTCCCGAAGCCTATGGGGGAAATATTAAAAAATCAATGGAAACTTACCAAAAAGCTGTCAGGCTATTTGAAGCAAATGAGCAGGATTTATCCATTAACTGGGAATATCTTGACGCTTTAGCCTGGCTTGGCATTTCACAAATGAAAAATAAAAAGTATAAAGAAGCGCAAGAAACATTTGAAAAAGCACTTCAGATTCAACCAAATTTCCCATGGATTAAACATGTATTGCTTCCTGAAGTAATAAATCTTGTAGGAAGTAATCAGTCATCAAACA
>DAOVJU010000362.1 GCA_030632095.1 Chlorobiota bacterium | reverse complement strand
TTGATTGATTATGATACGCATTCAATAATTATGTGTCAAATAGGGTAAATGGATTTCAAAAATCTTCAAAAATCGTACATCAGACATGAAATTATACACTAAATTTGATGGGTAATCAAATTTATGAATTAAACAGGCTAACACACAAGACTTGCGCCAAAGGAGAGGAGAAGAGATCAGAGGAGAGGCTATTGATAGATTAACCGGTCTAAATTATCATTATATGTTTAATAACATAAAAAATGTTAAACATTTTACTTATTTTTGCTCCGCAAAATTTTTGTAAGATCAATTAGACATCAACTATTTATATACATAAACAACTGGTAATCACGAATTAAAAAATTTCATATTTATCTACTATAAATTTTATATGATGATCTAAACAAAATAAAAACAGGTTCTTAAATAAGAAGAAATTAAAATAAAAAACTTAAATCAAATAATCTTTAAAAATCAAATTATTATGAAAAATTATGTGAAAATGTCAGGATTATTGCTGGCATTATTATTTATTACTACTACAACTAATATTCAGGCACAGGAAAAAGATGTTACTACAACAAATTTTGGTGCTGGTTCTGGAGAGGATGGCTCTAATAATAGTTTTTTTGGATACAATTCAGGTGAAAATATAAGTACTAATGGAAATTACAATAGTGTTTTTGGCGCTTATACAAGTCAATCTCTCTCAACCGGACTTAATAATACTCTAATCGGAGCTTCAGCAGGTGGTTCAATCTCATTTGGAAGTCATAATACTTTCACTGGAAAAGATGCCGGAAGATTTAATAATGGAAATAATAATTGCTATTATGGAGTTATGGCAGGTTATGGTGCAACAGATGCAAGTAATAATATTTTTGTAGGATACAAGTCAGCATCAAATATGATACAGGGGCATTACAACACATTTGTTGGGACACAATCAGGTGAACAAAGAGTAGATGGAAATTATAATACAATGCTTGGATATATGTCGGGTTATGGTAGTGGAGGTTCTAATTCCAATACATTCATAGGAGCTTTTTCAGGTTATTCAAACGAAACCGGAGTACATAATCTTTTTCTTGGATACGAAACGGGATATAATAACACAACAGGAAAGCAAAATGTATTTATTGGGAATGGTGCAGGAAAGAATAATTCTACAGGTTCAAATAACATTTTTTTAGGAATCAGTGCTGGCTCTAATGAAACAGGTTCCAATAAATTATATATTGCTAATTCTTCGACTTCAAAACCTTTAATTTATGGTGATTTTAGTGCAGGTTTTGTCAATTTTAATGGGAATGTTGGTATTGGGACAACTGAGCCACAGTCAAGATTAGATTTAGGCGATCATTCCGGAGATATTAGATTATACGATAAAAACGGTACAGCACACATTTTGGGAGATGAATACTCAGGTGAGAATGATGGTATTGTATTAAGAACATTAACAAATCCTGCTGCTGGAGAACCAATTTTTATTGTTGAGTCATCAGGAAAATCACAAAGACTACGGGTTGAACATAACGGTGCTTTGAAAACTTCAAATTATCTTGAAGTTGACGGTACAGGAAAAAGCTATATTAAAGGGAGCTTGGGTGTTGGAACAACGTCACCAGAGAAAAAACTTGATGTCAGAGGTAATGTGGTTTTGGATAATGGATCAAATCCAACAATATATACCGGAAGAGGTACAAGCGAATTAGACAGGTATTTGATATTGATAAATTCGCCTAATTACACCACTGCATCAGGTTTGAAAGCAGGTGGTGTTTTAGTTGCAAATGATTATTCATATGCCAGTCCTGGTAAAAACGATTTAATCGTAAAGGGTAATGTTGGAATTGGAACTACAACTTTACCTTCTGGCTACAAACTAGCTGTTAATGGCAATATTATCGCCGAAAAAGTAGTAGTTAAGGTTTATAACGAATGGTGGCCAGACTTTGTATTTAGTAAAGACTACAATTTAATGACATTAAACAATGTTGAAGAATACATCAATGAAAACTTTCATTTACCAGGTGTCCCATCTGCTAATGAAGTTTCCGAAAGCGGTATTGATTTGGGAGAAATGAATAAAATTCTCCTGCAAAAAATTGAAGAATTAACGCTTTATATCATTGATCAGGAAAAGAGAATGGAAGAATTTAATTCCGAGATTGAAAACATGAAAAGCATTATAAACCAGTTAAATAAATAGCCATGAAACCCAAAAACATTTTATTAATCATATTGTTTTGTTTGGGTTCATTTCTGCTTAATGCCCAGGCTTTTGAATACACCTACGATGCTGCGGGAAACCGAATTGCACGACAAGAGATCGTTTTAAAATCAGCAAGCATAGATAATTCATCTACTGAAACGAAGGGAATACAACAAGATGCAGCTACTAAAACAGTTTATAATGCAGTTCTCGGAGAAATGACCATTAGCATTTATCCCAATCCTACAAAAGGAAATCTGCTAGTTAAAATAGAAAATGCTACAAATTTAGAGGAAATTGAATTCAAACTTATTGATATGAAAGGAACAATTATATTGATGCAAGAGAATATAACTGAATCAAATTCAATTGACCTTTATGATCAGCCACAAGGCACATATATATTAAATATTTATTCAGGAAAAGAATTTTCCAGCTGGAAAATTATTAAAGAATAAAATCAAAATACTAATAAGATAGTTATGAAATTCTATTATATATTTTTTATATCAATAATTCTATCTGTTTGTGCACAAGCACAGCAGACAAGTTATACATTCGATACGCCAATTCATGGAACACAAGATTATTTTGCACGAGATTTCATTGAAATGAATCCCGGATTCATTTATGAAGCTACACCGGGTAATCGGTTTTCTGCTTCTATTGGTGAAAATTTTGTATGGGACATGAGCTACGAAGATAATCCACTTTCAGGAACTGAGCGTGAATTATCAACATCAAAAGAAGTTGGAAGCATTCCCGGTTCATATTCGGTTTCTCCTAACGGAGGATTAAGCTATACCATCCCAATTGAAGTGCCACCGGGAGTAAATGGAATTGCACCATCACTGGTAATTACTTATAGCAACAATGCAGGAAATGGATTACTAGGCTGGGGATGGAATCTTAGCGGATTGTCATATATAACCCGTGGAACCAAATCCCTTTACCAGGAAGGTGAAATTAATACCGTATCTTTTTCTAACGAAGATCGTTTTTTTCTAAACGGGCAACGTTTAATTTGTACTTCAGGTGATTATGGATTAGCAAATTCAGAATATAGAACAGAAATCGATAATTCAAGCAAAGTTATTTTACTCGACGATGCAAATGGTAACTCATATTTTGAAGTTCATACACCACAAGGGATGATTATGATATTTAAAGAAGGATTTCATGCGGAGCAAACCAATGCAATTATTTACTGGGCAATAAGTGAAATCCAGGATTTAAACGGCAACTCCATATTTTATAATTATCGTTTTAATAATAATGAATTAAATATTGAAAATATTAGTTATGCAGGAAATACAATAGAATTTGCTTATGCAGAACGAGATGATGATAATTTCAAATACATCAATGGTGAAAGAATAGAAAACAATACAATATTAAAAGGAATAATTGTTAATACGGAAGGCGAGAATTACCGAAATTATGGTTTTAACTATTCAAAAAATTTATATAGTTATTTGTACGAAATAACCTTATCTGATGGTCTTGGTAATGAAGTAAATTCTACCATAATTGATTGGGAAAAATTCGAATTGAATATTTCAAATCATGACATTGATTTAAGTTTTGGAAGCGCACACCAATACCTAGGGGATTTTAATGGTGATGGTATAAAAGATATTCTTGTACAAAAATACCATGAAGATGGGGATGAAAAGGTATATACTTCGGTTGAAGCATTTATTAAAAATGATGAAAATTTCGAAAATTATTTGGTTTTCAATATTGAGGACGACAATTATAAACAAATTTATGTATTAGACCGGGATAATGATGGGAAAGATGAAGTTTATAAGCTTTATGTTTGTGAAACTTTTATAGACTATCAGGACCATATAGAACTGGTAAATAAATATAGCTATTTATGCTATGAATTTGATGATAACAGTTTTGGTCGTGGTGATAAATTTTTTGTCATAGGAACTTCACCTGAATCAATTTCTCCATTTTTAATTCATGGTGACTTTAACGGTGACAGTAGATTAGATATAATAGCAATGAAGGAGGAATCAGGAAGTCTATCATCAATTTATAGCAATTTTAGTCTAAGCGGAGGTCATCTAAATGTTGGTCTATCTATTGAAGGTACAAATTTAAGAGTTATCAACTTTAATGGAAATAAAAAGCTTGATATTTATGTTGAACCATCAGGTAATGTACTAGAGTTTAATAACGCAACAGGTAGATTTGTTACAATTGCAGAAAATACATCCAATCAAATATATGAATTATCAGCTGATTTTAACGGTGATGGTTTAATGGATT
>DAOVJU010000299.1 GCA_030632095.1 Chlorobiota bacterium | reverse complement strand
ATTTCTTTTTGTTCATCTTCATTCGGATTTACAAATTCGTAAACTACCATTCCTTTTGAAATGTTTGAATACTCAATCAGCAGTTCTTTGAAATCCCTCTTTGTTTTTGCAATATCAGGAGGTAAATCTTCTGAAAAATAAGCAGTTACCGTAACCGGTTCCATTAAATCATTCAGGATATCTTTTGTAGCATTACTTAGTGTATATCGATTATCTTCGGTAAAATCAAGTCTTAAAAAGAACTTGTCGGAGATAATATTTACCAAAATCAGAACTCCAATTACAATAAGTAAGTAGTAAACTATTGTTCGTTGATTTTTCATATCTATATAATTTTAAGTCGTCTTTATTATTTTATTCCGGCATACTTGCTTTTGATACCATTGCTTCAGCAGAAACCAAACCAAGGAAAATGATTGATAAGAAATAAATCAGGTCCTTAGAATCAATAACTCCCCTTGAAATAGATTCAAAATGTGTTGAAATACTTAAAAAATTGAATATTTCGCCAACAAATCCGGTGAAGTTATTCGACAAAACGTCAAAAATAATATGGAAAAACATTCCGATAAACAGTGCAAGTAAGAACCCAACAATCTGGTTGTTAGAGACACTACTTGTAAACAAACCAATACTAATGTATGTGGCACTCATGAATATTAATCCAATATATCCCGATATAATCGCTCCATTATCCGCATTCCCAAGATTTGCAATTGTTATGTAATAAGGTATTGTTAAGGCAAGTGCAATTATTATTAGAATCAGTGTTGCCGAAAATTTGCCTAAAACAACTTGCCAGTGTGTTACTGGTTTCGTTAATAACAATTCAATAGTACCTGAACGGTTTTCTTCAGCAAATAACCGCATGGTTAATGCAGGGATAAAAAAGAAAAGGGTCCAGTATGCTATACTAAAAAATGATTGCAAACTTGCCTGGCCAACGAAAAAAACATCAGCTCCGTAAAGCCAGGTAAAAAATCCACTAAAACCTAAGAAAGCAATGAGCATAATATAGGCCATTAATGAGTCAAAAAATGCCCTGAGTTCTCTTTTAGTTATTGTCCAAATTTTCTTCATATCTCTATAAAATTTAGTTAAATATGTTTTGAAAGTTCAAAGTTTAAGGTTCTTAAATTCTTAAAGATTGCCTTTAGTTAAGTGTCAAGTCGCGGAAAATGTCTTCCAGTTTGGTTTCAACCGGTGTCATTTCGGTTAAAATCCAGCCTTTTTTTACACAAAGCTCAAAAACTGCTCGTTTTGATGATGCTTCTTTTTTACTTTGAATTTCATAGTAGTTGTCACGCGCTTTCGGATCAACCATTTCAACTGAATCAAGTTCCTGAATAGCTGAAACTACTGCATTTTTTTCAGCTTCCTCGATGCAAACCTGTAATAATTCTTTACCTTGTGAAAGCTTTCTTAGTTCATCAGAGGTACCGTCAGCAACAATTTTTCCTTTATTAATTATCAATATCCTGTCACATGTTGCTTCTACTTCGGCAAGAATATGTGAACTCAGAATAACTGTTTTTTCACGTCCAATGTTTTTAATCAGTTCCCTGATCTCAACAATCTGGTTTGGATCCAGACCTGCTGTTGGCTCATCAAGAATTAAAACCTGAGGATCATGAATAAGCGCTTGTGCCAACCCCACTCTCTGTTTATACCCTTTTGACAATTCACCGATCTTTTTATGTTTTTCGCCTTCAAGGCCACAAACCCTTACCATCTCAAGTATCCTTTCAACAACCTGGTTTTTTCCGATATCATGTAACTCTGCAACAAATTTCAAATAATCAATAACTGTCATATCAGGATATAAAGGGTTGATCTCCGGTACATAACCAATACGCTTTTTTATTTCCTGTGGTTCATTCCTTATAGAATAATTTCCAACCTGAATTTCACCTGATGTTGGGGCCAAAAAACAGGTTATTGCTTTCATAGTGGTAGTTTTTCCTGCACCATTAGGACCTAAAAAGCCCAGGACTTCACCTGTTTTTACTTTGAATGAAATATTGTCAACAGCTTTTTCCTGCCCGTACTTTTTTGTAAAATTTTGAATTATAATATCCATTTCTAAAGAATTTTTTACAAAAAAAATAAAATAAATTCATCCATGTAATTATTTAACATTATTTAACAAAGAAATTCTAATTAATCTATTACGCTGATTTAGTGTCCTTTATAGTATTAATCAGTGAATCTGTCTTTGACAGACGTAGTCTATCTAACTCTAACAACACTTAGTTAGTCTTCGACAGACGAAGTCTGTGGCTTTTTTATTTCTTTACCCGCATTAAATCAGATAGGCTAAAATGCATTGGAATAAAGTATTATTTATTCAATTTTCAATTCTTTTTTTAATAAAATCAGTATATCACCGTATGGATTTCGGCTTTTTTACTGCCTATTTTTGAATTTAATTATTAACCAAAAAATTATAAATTATGAAAAATTCAAATTTTACTATTAAATCTTTAGTTTTTTGCCTTTTTATTTTCGGCGTTTTTCTACAAAACACTTATGCTGATGGCTGGACATCGGTAAAAATAGATTCCTTACTGGATATTGAAAATTTAGTTGTCACAGTAAATAGTTCTAATCAACCTTACCTTATATACGAGGATGCAACAAACCATAATCTCAAAATTGGAGTCTGGAATGGAAACTATTTCGATTTTTCAATAGTTGATGAAGATGTTTGGGGAGGTAGTTATGTTATTGCATTTAAACCCGACGGTAATCCTGCAGTACTTTATTATGAGGGCCCAACATCAACCGATATAAAGTATGGTAAATTTGACGGCACAAGCTGGACAACAACAGAGACTGGTATTTTTGATGGGGAAACTAAAGGTGGCGCAAGCCTGGTAATTGATAATTCAGGAACTCCTCATATTTGTTTTGAAAAATATAGCACAATATGGGAATTATATTATGCATCATTTGATGGTACAACCTGGACCAGTGAATTAATAGAAGAAGGCCTTGGCGGTTCAAATACAATAGCATTAGGTTCAGATGGAACCTTGCACATTGCAAGTGGTAGTAAATATATTAAAAAGGCATCTGGCGGAAGCTGGGAAATTGAAGAAATTGAAAATGCTAATGTCGCAAGCAGGCCGTTTATTAATCTTATGAGTGATGGAAACCCCTGTATTGGATACTGCGATGGAGACAAAGTCCAGTTCGCGCATTATGATGAAACAAGCTGGCAAATAAATGAAGTTGGCGGAATTGGATATGGTTCAGTTGGTTATGTTACTATGGATTTGGATGGTAGTGATAATGCTCATTATACTTTATACAGAACATATACATTGCGACACATTAAATGGGATGGAACTACTGCAGTAGAAACTGATATTGAAATGATTGAATCAACAGGCCAGAACCCAAATATAGCCAGTGGTTCAGATGGAAGTGTTCATATAGTATATGGTAATAAATATGTAAGTAAAGGAACAGGAACAGCCGTAAATATGTTAGCAAATGATTTTTTAAATGTAACAACAAGTCCTAATCCGTTTAATAATTCAACTACAATAAAACTAGATGAGCAAGTACCAGAAAACGTAAATATTAATATTTACAATAGCCTTGGCCAAAAAGTAAAAACACTGGAAGTTAAACAAAATCAAATAATATGGGAAGGCGACAACAATAGCGGATGTAAAGTTAATCAGGGAATTTACTTTCTTGTACTCGAATCAAATAGAAAAATGATTACACGTAAAATTATCAAACAATAAAATGATATATTTTAAGAATCTATCATAATGAGCATTTAAAAAAGCAATCTGTTTAATACTCAAAGTTTGAACAGATTGCTTCTTTCTTTTAATGTTCTTTCTCTTAAAATTAACCTTACAATGCTAAATGTTAAATCATTTATTTTGCGAAAGCATTACCGCCAGAAACAATTGTTAAAAGACCTGGAAATTAAGGAGGAAAAACTACGTACGAAAGCAATTTTTGACACGCAGGAAAAAGAACATGAACGTATAGCACGTGAACTTCATGATGGAATTGGACAATTGCTGTCAGCAGCTTCTCTTTATTTCAGTGGACTATCAGAAGATATTTTAACAAGCATTCCTGATAAAAAGGAAAAGTACGATCACTCTATTAAGATATTAAACGATGCTTGTAACAAACTAAGAATTATCTCACATCAAATGATGCCACGTGTTTTGATTAGCGATGGCTTAATTCCGGCAATGGAAGATATGCTTTCCATATCGTTCTCTAAAACCGGTACTAAATACAATTTTGAAACTTTTGGTATAACCGGCAGAATAAAAAACAATATTGAAGTTGTGCTTTTCAGGATATCACAAGAATTGGTTAACAATATTCTTAAACATGCTCAAGCTAATGAAGTATCAGTACAGTTATTCAAAAATAATAACATGATTATTTTAATGGTTGAAGATGATGGAAAAGGGATCTCTGATAAACATATAAAAGATGGAATTGGTTTGCGAAATATAATCTCAAGGGCAGATACGGTTAACGGTAGTTTTAATATTGAGAAATCACCAAATAAAGGTACTGTAGCTACTGTAAGAATTCCGGAAAGTATATAATTTGTCTGAAGTAAATAAATGCCACAGATTCTCAGATTTTTAAAAAAAACAGTAGGACAATTACTGAGTAATCATAAAATCTCAATGAGAAAACTTGTAAGGCAAACCCGTAGAACAACTCTGACCACATTCAGAGAACGTGGGTTTTTATGTTGTACTAAAATATTTTCACATCCCTATTCCCATTTGACTTATAAAAAGCCCTGAACATCATTGGTGTGTTGAATTCCATTGAAATATTTCCTTCTTTATCAACTGCAATTAATCCACCTCTTCCACCTGCCTCAACCAATTTTTCATGAACTACATAATTTGTTGCTTTATTTAAACTTAATCCTTTATATTCCATGAGTGCAGAAACATCATGTGCTACTGCATACCTGATAAAATATTCTCCATGGCCTGTACAAGAAACAGCACAGGTATTATTATTTGCATAAGTACCGGCTCCTATGATTGGAGAATCTCCTATACGTCCGAACATTTTATTGGTCATTCCTCCTGTTGAAGTTCCTGCTGCAAGGTTTCCGTTTTTATCTAAAGCAACACAGCCAACAGTTCCATGCTTTTCTTT
>DAOVJU010000040.1 GCA_030632095.1 Chlorobiota bacterium | reverse complement strand
ATTTACGGCTTATTGTAAATAATAAAGATGATGAAGCACTTAAACGTATTATCAACTATCCTGCAAGAGGCATTGGCAAAACAAGCCTGGAAAAACTTGAATCTACTGCGATCGAAAAAGATATAAGCATTTTTAAAGTTGCTTTAAATCCAACAAAATCTGAGGTTAAGATTAATGCAGGAACAACTAAAAAAATTGTTGATTTTACAAAATACATAAATGAATTTAAAGAGCAACTAGCAGAAACTGATGCATACGATTTAGCTTATTCTGTTGCCTCATCATCTGGCATATTAAAAGAACTATACCAGGAAAAAACACCTGAAAGCCTTTCAAGGCATGAAAACATACAGGAACTATTAAATGGTATTAAAGAATTTACAATCAATGAATTTGAAGAAGGTAAAACTGTAAGCTTAGAGCAATACCTTGAAAATGTTTCTTTATTAACCGATATGGACAATGAAAAAGAAGAAGACCGGGATAAGGTTACCTTAATGACTGCACATTCTGCAAAAGGCTTAGAATTTAATAGCGTTTTTATTGTTGGTATGGAAGAAGATTTATTTCCTTCCCAATTATCAAAAGGGACTTTGCACGAATTAGAAGAAGAACGGCGATTATTCTACGTTGCAGTAACAAGAGCTGAGAAAAATGTACATATTTCATATGCAACATCAAGATTCAAGTGGGGACAATTGATCAATTGCACTCCCAGCAGATTTTTAAAAGAAATTGATGATGAATATCTGGATACACCATTAGACAGTATATCATCTTTAAAAAATGATACTTTTGACTATCAGGGTTTTTCGAAACCATTATTTAAAAGGCCTCAAAAAAAAGAGTCAAAGCTTGTTACAAATAGCATTATTGGATCGCAAAAACTTTCAAAAATCAATAGTAAAAAGGTTACGTATGCACCAGTTCAGTTAAGTGATTTTGAAGCTGATAATCCGGCGAATATTCAAACAGGAATGGAAGTACAACATTCCAGGTTTGGCATTGGTAAGGTATTAGTGACTGAAGGTAAAATGCCTAATAAGAAAGCAACTGTCTTTTTCCAGAATTTTGGCCAGAAACAACTTCTATTAAAATTTGCCAAACTTAAAATAGTCAGATAGTATCAGGTTAAAAGTTGAACCTTCATTCCTGATTAACATAAATCCAATAATTCGAAAAAAAACATATTACTAAACAGTTTCCAATATATTAATATTAAGTGTTTTAACTTTAATTTGACAATTTTTAATTTAATATATCATTAAATAAATTACTTTTGTAAAAAATTTATAATTCAATGGATTACAATACTGCAAGAAAAAAACTTATTCTACCTGAATATGGCCGTAACGTGCAAAAAATGGTAGATTATATAAAAACAATTGAGGACAAGGAAGAACGCACGAGACTTGCTCATGGATTAATTAACATAATGGCCATAATGCATCATAACACTAAAGATTCAACCGATTTCAGAAGAAAACTATGGGATCATTTGGCAATTATGTCGGAATTTACACTAGAAATTGATGCTCCATTCCCACCACCAGATATGATAACATTAAATCAAAAGCCAAACAAAATACCTTATAAGAGTAAAAAAATAAGATTTCCTCACTACGGCAGGGTCATTGAAAATATGATAAAAAAAGCTACTGAATTTGAAGAAGGCGAAGAAAAAAATGCTTTGATTGAAATTATTGCCAATCACATGAAAAAATCTTATTTGATCTGGAACCGCGATATTGTATCTGATGAAATCATCTTTGATGATATTTACACCATTTCCGGTGGAGAAATAAACGTTGATAAAAACCTTAAACTAATCAATGCACGTGATTTGTTGAAATCAAGAAAAAGTAAAAAACCAACAAAATATACAAAACATACAAAACATACAAAATATACAAAATATACAAAACGCTCAAACCATAGATCTAAATATTAAAAAGGAATATTACTATGCGAAATTACTTGATTGAGCAATTAAAATTAGTAAAACTATGAGTTCATTTGAAGTAATTGGAGGCAACAGGTTAAATGGTGAAATCATCCCACAAGGAGCAAAAAATGAGGCACTACAAATATTATGTGCAACTCTTTTAACTCCAGATGAAGTAATCATACATAATATTCCAGACATTATTGATGTTAACCGTCTTATAGAACTTTTAAAATCACTAGGTGTACAAATTAATAAATTAGGAGAAGGAAGTTATTCATTCAAAGCAGAAGACATTAATCTTGAATACCTGAAAACTGATGATTTCAGGGAAAAAAGTACAAGCTTAAGGGGATCAATTATGATAATTGGCCCATTGTTAACGAGATTTGGAAAAGGTTATATGCCAAGGCCAGGAGGTGATAAAATAGGAAGACGGCGTCTTGATACACATTTCATTGGTTTTGAAAAACTTGGAGCCAGGTTTGAATATAATGATCGTGATAGTTTTTATAAAGTTGAAGCAAAAAGCCTGAAAGGCACCTATATGCTACTCGATGAGGCCTCTGTTACAGGAACTGCCAATATTATTATGACAGCAGTAAAGGCAAAAGGGAAAACCTCGATTTATAATGCAGCATGCGAACCATATATTCAGCAATTATGCAAAATGCTAAATCGCATGGGAGCCAAAATTTCTGGAATATCATCAAATCTCATTACCATAGAAGGAGTAAATGAACTTGGAGGGTGCGAGCACAGAATCCTTCCTGATATGATTGAAATTGGCAGTTTTATTGGTTTGGCAGCCATGACAGGCTCATCAATTAAAATCAAAGATGTATCTTTTCAGGATTTGGGTATCATTCCCGATCAATTTGCACGATTAGGAATTGAAATAATAAAAGAAAATGATGATATATATATACCCAGGCATGATCATTACCAAATAGAAACATTTATTGATGGTTCGATCATGACAATTGCTGATGCCCCATGGCCTGGATTAACGCCTGACTTGTTAAGTGTTTTTTTAGTAGTTGCCACGCAAGCAAAAGGAAGCATACTTATTCACCAGAAAATGTTTGAGAGCAGATTGTTTTTTGTTGATAAACTTATTGATATGGGTGCACAAATCATACTCTGTGATCCACACAGGGCAACAATTGTAGGTTTGGATAATTATTATAAACTAAAACCAACCGTTATGACAACACCAGATATCCGTGCAGGTGTTGCGCTTCTTATTGCAGCTCTATCAGCCGACGGTAAAAGTATAATTCATAATATTGATCAAATTGATAGAGGATACCAGAACATTGACTTAAGGCTAAATAAAATTGGGGCTAAAATTAAAAGAATTGAAAATCCATACTAAGTATAAGAATTTTATTTTAAATCATTCTTAATAAGCCTTCCTGGTTGATGTTAACAAATTTTTAATCTGAAAATACACAAGAAATTCATAATTTTAACGTATTGATATATAGACATTATATAATATGATGAAATTATCAATCATGAAACGACATACTTTATATATTGGTTTATTTTTAACAGGAATTACATTAATCACTATATACGGATTCACTGGTAAAAATAACTCTGTGTTTTTCAATTATCAGGATAATTCAGAGCATATTATAACCGGAGCCGGTATAGGGTATAAAGCTCCTGATATACAACTAAAGTCTCCAAATGGAGAATCATTATCACTTTATGCTTTGCAAGGTCAAATGGTATTGATTGATTTTTGGGCATCCTGGTGTAAACCATGCAGATATGAAAATCCAAATATAGTCAATGCTTACCAAACTTATAAAAATAGAAAATTCAAAGATGGTTACGGATTCACAGTATTCAGTGTTTCGCTGGATAAACATAAAGAATCATGGGTTAACGCGATAAATACTGACAAACTTGAATGGGAAAACCATGTTAGCGATCTATTAGGATGGAGGTCAAAAGCAGCAGCTAATTATGGAGTAAGAGGAATTCCGGCAAGTTTTTTAATTGATGGAAATGGAATAATAGTTGCCAAAGGAAGCAATTTAAGAGGCCAGGGACTAACAAATACCCTCCAACTTTATCTTTTTGAAAACAACCCGGAATCTACAGACTAACTTATACTTTTATTCTTTCCAATCTTCAAATATCAAATGACCGAAACAGTTTAGAGCATTGAGTTTTAGAGCATTCCGCGAGCGCAGAAGCTACTCTGCGGAGGCGCTGTGATTTATTTACTCACAATATTATAGAATTTAATATGGTGTTCGTGATATCGCTTTGCTAAGTTGTAATTTGGTGCTTGAAGCTTGTGATTTTCACATTTATAATTAAAAACTAAGTTTATAGGATAACTTTTATGTCATTTTATGCCTTTTTGATTATCAAATTATTTTTTGGATGCCATTTTGTCGTGTTCTTATAATATGGCAAATATTTTGAAGATAGAATCACCCACTTATTCTAATTAATTTTTATAAGTATTAAAATGGACAAGAAAAAAGAAAATATAACAACTGAAAAAAATAAAAAGGAAAAGATTCCCGGAGAAAAAAATAATGATACGGAATTGAAGATAAAGAAAGAGGATAAAACCAAAAAATCAAGCTCTGCTAAAGATAAGACCTCTAAAAAGAAAAAAGAAACTACAAACAAAGAGGTTGAAAAGTTGAAGGAGCAAATAAGCGAGATAAACGATAAATATCTTAGATTGTCAGCTGAATATGATAATTATAGAAAAAGGACATTAAGGGAAAAAATGGAACTTACCAAAATCGGAGGTGAAGATATTTTACTAAACATTTTACCAATAGTTGATGATTTTGAAAGAGCAATGAATTCTATAGATAAAGTAAAAGATATAAATACAATGAAAGAAGGTATTAGCTTAATTTATAATAAATTCATTGAATTTCTAAAATCCAGGGGAATTAAAGAAATTGAAGCTATAAACCAGAAATTTAGTACTGATGAACATGAGGCGTTAACAAAAATTCCTGCACCTAACAAGAAATTAAAAGGGAAAGTGGTTGATGTTATTGAAAAAGGATATTTCCTGCATGATAAAGTAATACGCTATTCGAAAGTTGTTATTGGAGAATGATATTAAACAGTAAACAGAAGGCTGAGGCTGAGGAGAATAAGAAGAACTTTAAAAACCTGCAAACTGAAACTAGAAACTTTGAACTTATAATAGATGGCAAAAAGGGATTACTACGACATTCTAGGAGTACAAAAAAATGCTTCCAAAGAAGAAATAAAGAAGGCTTACAGAAAGCAAGCTTTAAAGTATCATCCGGATAAAAATCCTGATGACAAGCAAGCCGAAGAAAATTTTAAAGAAGCAGCAGAGGCATATGAAATTTTAAGCAATGATAATAAACGTCAGCGCTATAATCAATTTGGCCACGCGGGAGTAAGTGGTACTTCAGGTGGATTTGGCGGTGGTGGAATGACCATGGATGATATTTTTTCTTCTTTTGGAGATATTTTTGGCGGGCATTTTGGAGGATTTGGCGGTTTTGGCAGCAGCCGTGGTTCCAGACAACGAGTAAACAAAGGAAGTAATCTCAGGGTTCGGGTTAAGCTAAATTTACAGGAAATAGCAGCTGGTGTAGAAAAGAAAATTAAAGTTAAGAAATATAAAGAATGTAGTTTATGTGATGGTTCAGGTGCTGCTGAAGGACGATCTTTTTCAAATTGCTCAATGTGTAACGGAACCGGGCAGGTAACCAGGATCTCGAACACTTTTCTAGGACAAATGCAAACTACATCAACCTGTCCAACATGTAATGGTGAAGGAAAAATGATCACTAGAAAATGCCCGGTCTGTTATGGTGAAGGAATTATAAAAGAGGAAGAGGTCATAAGCATAAAAATACCTGCCGGAGTGGCTGAAGGAATGCAACTGAATGTTAGCGGAAAAGGTAATGCAGCACGAAGAGGTGGCATAAATGGAGATTTGCTGGTCATTATTGAAGAAATACCACATGCTGAACTGGTTAGAGATGATAATAATCTGATCTATAATTTATTTATTTCTGTTCCTGATGCTGCCCTGGGTACAGCAGTTGAAATTCCTACAATAGATGGTAAGGTTAAAATTAAAATTGATGCCGGAACTCAATCGGGTAAAATATTAAGGTTACGCGGAAAAGGAATCCCGGATGTGAATGGATACTATAAAGGAGACTTGCTAGTAAATATTAATGTATGGATTCCAAAATCATTATCACGTGAAGAGGCTAAACTTTTAGAAAAACTTAATGCTTCTCCTAATTTCAAGCCTCAGCCTTCAAAGTCGGAAAAAACTATTTTTGATAAAATGAGAGACATGTTCTAATCAAATAATTATTTGGTTAGAATTGAAAATTACAAATGAAAAAATATAAACCCCAAAGATTTTGAAAATCTTTGAGTTTTTTTTCATCTATTGCTTAAATAATCAATTGTGTACTCTAATTGCTTATCTGTGCCGTTTTCAACCTCCTGAATTGCATTTGTAATTCTTATATCAGGAAATATTCCATTCCACTCAATAGGCGTTTTATTATATTTAAGTAAGTATTTAATGCTTACTCGAACTTGCAAACCACTTGGCAAATTGAAATATTCCGGTGCACTTGAGCCTCCGCCAGTAGTATCTCCAATAATAGTAACATTATCAATTTGTTGCATGTCCTGAATAAAATGTTCAGTAGAACTATAGCAAACACCATTTATAAGTACAACAACACTTTTATTATAATTTACAAGTAAATACGGATATAATAAATTTCCAGGATAAAATTCTTCATTTACCATTTTCCCTGCTTGTCTCAATGAATCTTTTAAAAATCTCCTTACAACAAAATTTGTATTTCGGGTTGAGCCACCATCATTATGCCGAACATCAATAATAAGCCCTTTGGAATTTTCAAATTTTAATATTGCATCATCAATTTCTGATATCCAAACACCACTTCTAAAAGTATTTATCCGGATATATCCTAAATCTCCTGAAATATGACCGTAACTAATATTTTTACTTTCAGTAAGCTCAAGATCAGCATTTAAATAATTTTCAATATTCTGTGCATTATACTTGTAATAATCTTTAATCTTTCTGGAATAAATATAGCTGCTAATGTAACTACCTCCTTTTGTCCTTATTCCTACATGGCCGTCTTGCAGTTCTTTAAGCATATCAACAATAATTGCCATATATTCATCACCCTCCGATTTCTCTATTGCTGGCAGATAAACATTATAAATACTATCCCAATTAATTTGTTTAAATTCCAGAAATGGATAATAATCTTTAACTATTTGTCTAACAGCCTCAAAATCCTCCAGATGACTAATTTTAACCGGTTCATTAATGATAAGTTCTGAACAGCTAAAACAGAATAAAATAATTAAAATGCTTACTATTTTAAATGGCAGTTTTTTCATAAATTAATTAAAATTGAAATGTATATGTTATCATTTGCCGAAATAAAATATTCCCATGGCGTAATCCTTACCATATTAAACTCATATAATAATCCAATATTTATCCTTTTATAGAGATTATACATTAATTGTGTTTCAAAATAACTGCTTTGTACTGAAAATGGTGTTACTAGCTTAATTGGAACCTTTCCTTCAGAATACAAATTAGGATTTATACTTCTTCCTATGATTGAAAATATAGCAGATCTAAAACTACTTCTAATAATAACCTTAGGAAATAATTCATATTTAATAACAGAATTTATCCCTATAGAAATAAAACCTGCCAATGAATTTGCAAAATATGAATCTGCTATATTCTGCCTCCTGTAATGAAAATATAAAAATGGTGACGGGCCTAATGACCAAATTGCATCTTTTGAAAATAAAGTAAACTTTTTAATAGGATAAGAGTAATCCCACCCAAAATTCATTTCTCGTAATCTTGCTGTTATCTTATAACTTTTTAATTCTTCTGTACTTCTATAATTTAAGAAAAATCTCCAATTATATTTTTCTCTATGTTTCTGCCATGATAGTGAATAATTATTTATAGTACCACTATATTTTTCAATTGAAATATTTTCATCTTTAATTACCTGATGGCCAATACCTGCATTTACCTCAACACCATCAAATTTCATATTAAGAGTTTCCTGGCAAAATAATGAGAAGTTTAAGAATAGAATTATCAGGGAAATTACTACTTGTATAAGTTTCATATGACAAAAATATTCAATAATTCAGAATTTGTTGTCCAGATATAATTGTTTATGCTAATTAAAGTTAGAAAGTTTTAATAACATTAAATACCTCAAAGGTTTTTGAAACCTTTGAGGTATTTTTTCTAACAGTTTTGTAATAAAAAAGTCTTTTCTGCAACTAATAACAATAAAAGTCAAATTATACTGTTGTTTGATACAATCATTTTGCGATATATTGATATTATTAATAATATTACAGGCTAAAATTAAAAAGTAATGGAGTTTTTTAGTGTTCATAATATAAATAAAACTTTTATCAATCACCAGGCACTTACGGATGTAAGTATAACTGTTAATAAGGGAAGTATATTTGGATTACTTGGCCCAAATGGTGCTGGTAAAACAACATTGATCAGAATAATAAACCAGATTACGGCACCAGATTCAGGTGAAATTTTGTTTGAAGGTAGAAAACTTAAAGCCGATGATATTTTCCAAATTGGTTACCTGCCTGAAGAAAGAGGTTTATATAAAAAGATGAAAGTTGGGGAACAAGCCATTTATTTAGCCCGTTTGAAAGGATTGAGTAAAACTGATGCTTTAAAACAATTGAAATACTGGTTCGAAAAATTTGAGATACAACCCTGGTGGAATAAAAAAATTGAAGAGTTATCAAAAGGAATGCAACAAAAAATTCAATTTATTATTACAATCCTTCATGAACCAAAGCTTTTAATATTTGATGAACCTTTTAGCGGATTTGACCCAATAAACACGAATCTTATAAAGCAAGAAATATTAAACCTTCGTGAAAAAGGGGCCACTGTAATTTTTTCCACTCATAATATGGGTTCCGTTGAAGAGTTATGCGATGATATTGCTTTAGTGAATAATTCAAAAAAGATTCTTGATGGAAGCATCGATGAAATCAGGAATACATATAAAACAAACACTTATGAAATAGAATATAAATCAACTTATGATTTTAATAAAGATTCTTTGAAAGATTTTGAAGTTCTGGATAATTATATGAAAAACGGGAACAGTTATCTTAAAGTAAAATTAAATGATACACAAAACACAAATCAGTTAATTTCAAACTTAGTAACTCAAGTTGACATCAAATCATTTAATGAAATTATACCAAATATGAATGATATTTTTATTAAGGTAGTTGAAGAAACTAATGAATAAGATAAAAGTAGAAAGTAAAAAGTAAAAAGGTAAAAGGAAGATTGAAATGAAAGAAAATGATTTAACAAAAAGGTTATTTGATTTTGCTGCGAGAACTATTAAGTTTCTGAAAACATTAGCAGAATCACCTGAAGTAAAAATAATTAGATACCAGTTAATTAAAAGCTCTACTTCATCAGGAGCTAACTATGAAGAAGCACAGGCTGCATCTTCTAAGGCCGATTTCACTAATAAAGTTAGAATCTCATTGAAAGAAATGAGAGAATCAAACTATTGGTTAAGATTGATAAAAGCAACTATCGAAAAAGGTTATGATACTAAAGAGTTAAATTGGTTATTAAATGAATCCGAAGAACTAAAGAAAATATTAGGTTCAATAGTAAAAAAAATCAAGTACCAAAAATTAGAATTCCATTTATGAATCCAAACTCTTTTGCCTTTTTACTTTTTACTTTTGCCTTTTGCCTTTGACCTTTAATTATATAAACATTAACAACAAATAAACATTACATAAAAATGAATAAGATTTCACTAATTATATTAAGAGAATATTTAACGCGGGTTAAAAAGAAAACTTTTTTAATCATGTCAGTAGTTGGGCCTTTGCTCTTTGCAACATTAATGATTGCCCCTGCATGGTTGGCACAAATGGAAGATACTGAAGAGAAGTTAATAGCAATAATTGATAGTTCAAAATTATTTCATAATACAATACCCGAAACCAAATATTTAAAATTTGATTACCTTGATAAACCAAACTTTAATACCTTAAATACGTTAAAGAAAAACTTTGACCAAACCGATTATTATGCCGTTTTATATATATCTCATATAATAGCAAATAAGCCAAGTGTTGTTCAATTGTATTCAAACAAACAGCCAAGTCTGGCAGTCAAAATGCATATAGCAAATGCTTTAGAAAAGGAAATTGAGCGGGGAAAACTCAAAGCATATGATATTGAAGATCTTGACCGTATATTGGAATCTATAAAGACTGATATTTCTATTCAAACTATAAAATGGACAGAAGACGGGAAAGAAAAAGAAAGTTCGGTTGAAATTGCAATGATAGTTGGGTATCTAAGTGGATTTCTGATTTACTTTTTCATATTCCTTTTTGGAGCACAAGTAATGCGTGGTGTTATTGAAGAGAAAACCAGCAGGATTGTTGAAGTTATTATTTCATCAGTAAAACCGTTTCAACTGATGATGGGAAAAATAATAGGAATTGCCATGGTTGGGCTAACACAGTTTTTACTTTGGATAGTCCTGACAGCCGGCATTGTAACAATTGCAAAAACAGCATTTTTCCCCGATCTTAGCATGAAAACCGAACAAATGGCACCGGAAACTGTCCTGTCTCCAGGTGGATCAACCCTTGCCCCCAACCAACCTGCATCTGACCAGGAATTTGATAAAATAAAGCAAATCTTTTCTTCCATCAGTTCAATTAATTTTGGAGTAATGTTCTTATCCTTTTTATTTTATTTTCTTGGTGGGTTCCTGTTATACGGATCTTTATTTGCTGCAGTTGGATCGGCTGTTGACAGTGAAGCAGATACCCAGCAATTTATGTTGCCAATTACAATACCTTTGATCCTTGCAATTGTTGTTATGATGAATGCTATACAAAACCCTGAAGGGGCTATTGCATTCTGGTTTTCAATAATCCCTTTTACATCACCCATTGTAATGATGGTAAGAATTCCATTTGGTGTTCCTTACTGGGAAATAACTCTTTCAATTATTTTGTTAATTCTTACCTTCATTTTTACAACCTGGTTAGCAGCTAAAATTTACAAAACAGGAATACTAATGTATGGTAAAAAGTCAAGTTATAAAGAGATTGGGAAGTGGCTGAGATACAGGAATTAAAATTGAGATTTAAGAATTTGTAAATACGAGTGCCTTAAGTTTAAAGTGCCTAAAATACTTAGAGTGCCTATAGTACTTAGAGTTTTTTGAAATTAAATTTCGTACTAATTGAAATAACTATGTCAAAGATACTTGTTATAGATGATGAAAAGAGTATCAGGAATACCTTGAAAGAGATCCTGGAATACGAAAAACATGAAGTTGATTTAGCTGAAAACGGGATTGAAGGCCTGGAAAAATTAAAAAGCAATAAATTTGATATTATTCTTTGCGACATTAAAATGCCGGAAATGGATGGCATTGAGGTATTGGAAAAAGTGTTTGAAATAACCACAGACACAGCTGTTGTAATGATTTCCGGCCATGGAAATATTGACACTGCTGTTGAAGCAATTAAAAAAGGTGCTTACGATTTTATAGAAAAACCATTGGACCTTAACAGGTTGTTAGTAACCATTAAAAATGCAGTTGATAGATCTGACCTGATAACAGAAACAAAAATTCTCAAACGAAAAGTCAGTAAGACATTTGATATTGTTGGTGAATCGGCAGCTATTCAAAAAGTAAAAGATATTATCGACAGGGTTGCCCCTACCGACGCCAGGGTATTGATTACCGGGCCAAATGGAACCGGTAAAGAATTAGTTGCCCGATGGTTGCATGAAAAAAGCAATAGAGCTTCTGCTCCGTTTATTGAAGTTAATTGTGCAGCAATTCCCTCTGAATTGATTGAAAGTGAACTTTTTGGACATGAGAAAGGAGCCTTTACATCAGCAATAAAACAAAGAAAAGGAAAATTTGAACAGGCAAATGGCGGAACTGTTTTTCTTGATGAAATTGGTGATATGAGCTTGTCTGCACAAGCAAAAGTTCTAAGAGCATTACAGGAAAATAAAATTTCACGTGTAGGTAGCGATAAAGACATTAATGTGAATGTTCGTATAGTTGCGGCAACAAACAAAGATATAAAGCTGGAGATTGAAGAGAAAAACTTCCGTGAAGATCTTTATCACAGATTGAGTGTTATTCTTATTCGGGTTCCTTCACTTAATGAGCGAAAAGAAGATATACCACTCCTTACCAATCATTTTGTAACTCAAATATGTAGCGAAATGGGATTACCTGGAAAAGTTGTTGAAGACGCTGCATTAAAAGAATTACAAAACTATAACTGGACCGGGAATATCCGGGAACTCAGAAATGTTATTGAAAGGCTAATTATTCTTTGTCCTGAAAAAATAACAAAGAAAGATGTTGAAATGTATGTTCAACCTTTGGGTTTGTAGCTATTAGAGTATTTTAATAAATGAT